>JAHZAR010000065.1 GCA_019423835.1 Clostridiales bacterium
CTCCCGTTGGCCCCGCTCTGCGTCTGCATGAAAATATTTGCTGTCCAGCCATTTCTGGTACAGACGGTCCTCAATGTCCGCCGGATTGTAGTTCTTTTCCAGTTCTTTCATTGATGTTCTCCTTATTCTCTGATTTTTCAGCCTTTGTCTGCTGTTTCTGCGGCTTTAACCCTTCTGGCCGGTTCTGCCGCCCTCCATACCTGCTACATCTGTTTTCTTACAATCAGGTATTCGTCGTTCCTATGATAGTAGGGGCACTCAAATTTCCGGCTGCCCAGGAAGGCCGCCATCTCGTCCTCGTCGAGAGCCGCCTCGCAGACATAATAGCCGTAATCCTCATCATAAACGTAATTGCTGCAGGTTTCACAGCTCACCGCCTGTGTCCTTCTGCCTGCTCCCTGCCCTGAATGAAACGGCATGTTATCACCTCCCCGGACACCTTGTGAACAAAAAATCCCCTCGCCGCGCTGCCGCGGGGCTGTCTCTGCAGCCAGACTTTCTCTGCAGAAGCCCTCAGGGTCTCTGAAAAGAAAAAGCCCTCTGCATGTTTCCATGCAAAGGGCGAATCATCGCGGTACCACCTTTGTTCTGCCGCAGTTACCCTGCAGCAATCTCCTTTTCCGATAACGGCGGAATTCCCGTGAACCTCTACTCTCTGTTTTCACCTTCTGTGAACAGAAATGTTCAAGATTCCAGCTCAAAAGCTACCTTCAGCAGCCGCTTCCCTGAACAGCCTTTCAGCCGGTGAGCCGTTCTCTCTGGCGGGGCGCATCTGTGCCTACTCCTCTTTTTCTCAGCCTTTTCTCTATGTCCTGCCCTCTGCCGAATGGTCCCGAGCAGGCTATAGGTAATAATATAGATGTTTTAGAAAAAATTGTCAAGCATGGCTGAACATTTTTTCCCTGCGGAAAGGCCTCTCATGAGTGAAGAACCGGGGAGCTGATGCGGCCTGCCTGCTTTGTTCTCTTTGCCGGCTACCGAATCCAAACCCCGTTTTCATCTACACGGTAACCGTCCGGTGTCGTTCCCCCGGTCAGCAGGGAGCCGTTTTCATCCACATAGTACCACTTTCCATTCGTTTCCACCCAGCGGCTTGTGGCAAGTCCGCCGCTTGGGCGGAAATAGTACCAGATTCCGTCAATCTGATACCAGTCATTGCTGACTATATAGGTGTCCTGCTTAAAGCAGTAAATTTCCCCGTTGATTTTCATACACTCTCCGGCAGCATAGGAACCGTCCGCCTTGACAAAGCGCCATCCGGAAGCATCCTGTACCCAGCGGCAGCGTCCTGACACGCCTGCAGGGCCTGAGCTGCTTCCCGGGCCTGATGTTCCCCCGGCCTGCAGTCCAGAGTTCCCGGTTCCTGCAGCCTGCGAGAGCGAAAAACCATAGTCAAGCAGGGCTTTTGTATCTGCATAATGTGTCTGTCTGCTCTTTAAAATGACGGCGATGAGCCTGGTACCGTTTCGCTCGGCACAGGTCACCAGCGTGTTTCCCGCAAGAGAGGTATACCCTGTCTTGCCTCCCACAATGCCCTCATAGTAATAATCCTTATTATTCGGATTCACCATCTTGTGTCCCATGGTGAGCTTTCTCACAGTAGGTACACTGGCAGTGGCGGGAAAATCATAGATCACAGCAGAAGCGATCCGGCACAGAGTAGGATTTTCAAAGGCTGCCTCTGCGATCAGAGCCATATCCCTGGCAGTTGTATAGTGGTTGGAATCATTGAGTCCATTGGGATTGACAAAATGCGTCCCCGTGCAGCCCAGGGAGGCAGCTTTCTGATTCATCAGATCTGCAAAGGAGCTCACACTCCCGGACACGTGTTCCGCCAGCCCGTTGGCAATCTCATTGGCCGATTTCAGGAGGAGGCCGTAAAGGCACTGCTCAACGGTGAACTGATCCCCTGCCTTCACGCCGAGAGTTACAGCCCCTGACTCCAGATTGGTAACCGCGCTCTGGGAGAAGGTTACCGTATCACTCAGACTGCAGTGCTCCAGTACCAGAAGCGCTGTCATCAGCTTAGTGATGCTGGCCGGATAATACCGGGCATCTGCATTTTTTTCATACAGCACCCTGTCATGGGTGGCATCGTAGAGAACCGCTGCGTCTGACTTTATCTGGGGGACTGCTGCCTGCCCCGTTTCCTGGGTGTTCTGGGCCGTTTCCTGTCCAGCCAGATACTCACTGCTTCCGGCTTCAGCAGAGACCTCTGCCGTCAGAGCCGGAAGCCTGGATGGACTGACATGGTCTGCTGTCTGTGCGGGGCCTGAACCGTCCGGAGGAATCGTCACCGCTCCCAGTGAAACGCCTGAAGCCATCAGGCAGAGGGCCATGGCAAGTCCTGCTGCCCTCACTCTGCAATTTCTGTATTTTTTCAATTTCATGGTCTGTTCTCCTTGCCGCCAGGCAGTTTTTCAGTCATTATGTACCGGTCAAATCTTCCGTTTCTCTGCTTTCCTCCCTGTCTGCGCCGTCTTTTCCTGGCCCTGAAAAACGGGCTGCATTCTGTCCTGAAGTCGGGAAAGTCCAACTGTAATTATTTTACTCTATTTCCTTTTGCAATGCAATCGGCATACTTTTGCCAAATTATTACAATTTTATTACAGCAGACTTGCACACGTCCACCCATCCCCGGCTCCCCGACAGGTTCACAAGCTCCTCCGGCGACAGTCTGACTGCGCTGTTTGCACTCCCGGCTGCCGGATAGACAATGTCAAACCGCTTTAAAGACTCATCCAGATAGACCGCCGTTCCCTCTGTCACGGCAAAGGGACAGACGCCGCCGACTCCGTGGCCGATTAGCTCCTCCACCTGATCAGGCGGCACCATTTTGGCCTTGGTGTGGAACTGGGCCTTAAACTTCGGATTGTCAATTTTCATATCCCCCGCTGTCACCACCAGAACAGGCCCGTCTCCTGTCAGAAAAGACATGGTTTTGGCAATTCTGGCGGGCTCACAGCCCACTGCCTGTGCCGCCAGCTCCACCGTAGCGCTGGACACGTCAAACTCCAGAATCCGGTCCTCCATCCCCCTCTCCCTCATATACTCTCTCACCCGGCTAATAGACATTCTCATTTCCTCCCTTTTTTCCATATCCTTCTGACTGCTGCAGAATCCGATTCAGTCTGGCAGAGGTTGCAGCGTCCCTCCTCCCCGGCTTCCCGGAAGCTGCGGCCGCACAGCCAAACGCCGGACTGCCGTCAGGCTGTCTCAGCATTTCTCTTTCTGCTACAGATATTTCTTTCTCAGATCAGCTGCGCTCTCCGGGGAAAGATAGGCAGGCGCGATATCAAAGACTGTCCTGCAGCCCTTCTGTCCCTCCCTGCTCAGCCTGTATGCGGCTCTTGCATAGGCTGCAATTACGGAGGAGGTAAATTCCGGATTTGAATCCAGCTTTAAGCTGTACTCGATCACATGACTGTTCTCCTCATTCCAGCCTGTCTTTCCGCTTCTGAGCACAAAGCCTCCGTGAGGAAGTCCTTTGTGGTCGCGCTGAAGCTCCTCCTCGGTAATAAAATGCACGGTCGTATCGTACTCGTCAAAATAGTTCTTCATCGTCTTGATCTCGTGCTCGATTCTGGCCAGATCGGCACCCTCCTCGGCTACTACAAAGCACTCTCTGGTGTGCTTCTCTCTGGTCGTGAGCTCGGGATTCTTTCCTGCACGCACTGCCTCTAGCGCGCTGTCTACAGGAATTGTGTACTGTCTGGCGTCCTTCACACCCTCGATTCTTCTGACAGCGTCTGAATGGCCCTGGCTGACTCCTCTTCCCCAGAAGGTGTAATTGCTTCCCTGGGGAAGAATAGCTGTGGCGTACAGCCGGTTTAATGAGAACATTCCCGGATCCCAGCCCACAGAGATAATTCCCACATGGCCGCTCTCAGAGGCTGCCCTGTCCACCGCATCAAAATGCTGAGGAATATTGGCATGTGTGTCAAAGCTGTCTACCACATTGAACCACCTGGCAAATTCCGGGGTCTGAACCGGCAGGTCGGTAGCGCTTCCTCCGCAGAGAATCAGAACATCAATCTCGTCCTTTAATTTTTCTGCCTCATCCACATGATAGACCTTAACTCCCTCTGTGAGAACCTTCACACTCTCAGGAGGGCGGCGTGTGATGACAGCCCGAAGCTCCATATCAGGATTCTGCTTCACTGCGCACTCCACTCCCCGTCCCAGATTTCCATAGCCAAGAATTCCAATTCGAATACTCATATGTTTCTCCTCTCCTAATACTGACAAAATAGTATGGCGCGGCAGATTTTCCGCGAAAATGCAAAAAGGGAGTGCTGTAACTCACTCCCTTGTAAGATGTGGATTATTATACACTAACTGTCCTGTGTTTTCAAGCACTTTTTCCGTACAGTCTATGGTTGGCAGCGCCCTCAGCAGAATCATGCAGATGGACTGTGTCCATCCACATGCTGGCTGCGTCTGCACTCTCGCTGAAAATTCCAGCCAGAGCCGCACGGAACGCTCCCGATCTTTCCCCTTCCCACTGAAAAGCCGGTGCGACACGAGAAGTCCCATTCTGATTCTGGGATCATGGCGGCTCAGGACAGACAGGATGGGAAGGCAGGACGGACTAATCCTCCTGCTCCAGGTCATCAAACAGATCACTGTCGTAGAACTCGCGGATAGTCATATTGAAGCCCTCGGCAATTTTTTTAATATTCACAATCCCAGGATTCTTGCTTCTGCCATTGATAATACATTTCAATGTAGACGGAGGCATTCCGGTCTTATATGCCAGGGCATAAAGTGTCAGACGATCCCGCTTACGAAGTTCCTCAATTCTCTTTACAGTTGCTTCACAAATCTGCATAAATTCAGCCTCCTTTTTTTACTGGCATTAGTTTATACAATATTTGCGGGCAACTAGGGTGATTTATCATCCTTTCCTTAAAAAAGAAAAAATATTACATGTTTACCGTGATGTTTCCCAAAAAGTGGAAATAAATACTCGATATATTATCCATTTTTCGCGAATAAGTCAGACTTTTCTATGATTTTTTTGTTTTTTTGTAATTTACTGTTTTTTATTTTAACCGGCTAATTTCCTCCTGCAGAGACGCAGAGACTTATCCCGGATCACAGCTGCAAGGCAGTCATCTCCATGCGGGCGCGTGCACATTCACAGCGGGACCGTTTCTTTCCTGCAGAAACCGGCACTTTTATGCTTTAACGCAGACAGGTCTTCTCCGTCAAGTAAAAATCCGCCTGAACAGAACCTTTTCAGACTCTTTTCAGAAAACCAATCACCGTCAGATCTGGGAATTTCCGGAAAAAAATGGGAAAACGTATGGACTGCTTGCATGTTACCTTCTTTTGGGTTATATTGGATTCAAAGGAGATGATCATATGAAAAAATTAATGGGAGCTTTCCTCTATATCGTTTGTTTTTTTGTGTTATTTACCGTGATATATCGCCTTGCGTTCTGTGAGCCGGTGCTGCCCGGCGAAAAAGAATATGCGGCCTTCTGCGCTATGGCGGCCTGTCTGGCAGCCGTGATTTCCGGTCTGGCGGTAGGCTCTGCCGCAGGGATGGAATTGATGTGCAGAAAGTACTTTAAAATGAAAACTGAATTGGAAAAGAAAGCGGAGAAACGAAATAAGAGCGGCAGTGGTCACTGACTGTCGCTCTTTTTAACAGAATTGATCATCTTTTATTTTGCTGTGGTTTTCTGCTCCTCTGTTCTTTGGAACAGCGTCTCAAGAAGCTCCGCTGCCTGAGACTCCCCGCACACGCGCGCGCCCCTTTTTTTCAGAAGTCCGGCGGCAATTCCGGATCCGGCTGTCACGCTTCCTGAAAAGCTGCCATCATAGATCTCTGTGCTTGCGCAGGAAGGGCTTCTCTCCTTCAGAATGGCCAGACAGCAGCCATACTTCTCAAAGATCCTCAGAGCCTCCAATGCCCCTTTTTTGTATTCCTCCGTCACATCCTGTCCGTCCTTTGTCAGCACCCGGCTGCCGCAGATCTCTGCCGGAGTCCGCGGAGTGGGAAGGCCTCCCATGACCTCCGGGCAGACGGGAATGAAGACCGCCCGTTTTTCCCTCAGAAGCTTTTCCCTCCATTTCAGTATCATTTCATTCCGGTTGGAGCCGCCGCTGTACTTGCAGTTTTCTCCCAGCAGGCAGGCGCTTATAAGGATATATTCCATTTTCTCCCCCCTTTTCAGTCCTTCATGGCAGGGCCTTTCTGCCGGATGCAGCAGGCAGCCCTGTTTTCCCAGAGCTGCCTGTCTTATGACACTGCAAACTGGCTGTTGTAAAGCTCGTAATAGAAGCCTTTTTTCTCAAGCAGTTCCTCATGCCGCCCCTGCTCGATCACCCTGCCGTCCTTCATCACAAGGATCCGATCGGCGGTCCGGATGGTGGAGAGGCGGTGTGCTACAATAAAGCTGGTGCGCCCTTCCATCATCCGCTCAAAGGCCTCCTGCACCATCAGCTCGGTTCTGGTGTCAATGGAGGAGGTGGCCTCATCCAGTATGAGCATCGGCGGACGGCAGAGCATCACGCGGGCAATGCACAGGAGCTGCTTCTGCCCCTGGGACAGGTTTCCTCCGTCCTCTGAGATAACCGTCTCATAGCCATCCTTCATCTTTTCAATAAAGCTGTGGGCGTGAGCCTTTTTCGCCGCCTCCACAATCTCCTCCATGGATGCATCGGGACGCCCGTAAGCGATATTTTCCCGGATTGTGGCTGATTTCAGCCACGTTTCCTGGAGCACCATTCCGTAGGACGCGCGCAGGCTTCTCCTCGTCAGGTCTCTTATGTCGCAGCCGTCCACCTGAATGCTTCCTCCGTCCACATCATAGAACCGCATCAGAAGATTGATTACGGTACTTTTTCCGCAGCCCGTGGGCCCTACAATAGCGATCCTGCTGCCAGGCTCCACAGAGAGATTCAGATCTTCAATCAGCTTCACCTCCTGACTGTAGGAGAAGGAAACATCAGAAAGATCCACACGTCCCTCAGCACATACGAGCTCCTTTGCCTCTTCCGGCTCCGGTGTCTGAGGCCTCTCATCTATCAGGTCAAAGACACGGGCCGCAGACGCAAGAGCATTCTGAAGCTCCGTGGCCACACCTGAAATCTCGTTAAACGGTTTTGTGTACTGATTGGCGTAGTTCAGAAAGGAGGTGAGCTGTCCCACGCTCAGGTACCCGTGTATCGCAGCTGCCGCCCCCGCAATTCCCACGCTTGCATAGACAAGGCCGTTGACAAACCGGGTAGCCGGATTGGTGATGGAGGAAAAGAAGGTGGCCTTCAGGCTGCATGCCTCCAGCTTTTTGTTAATCCGGTCAAACCTCTCCTGTGCCCTGGCCTCGTAGGAAAAGGCCTGAACTACCTTCTCATTTTCCACAATCTCATTAATCAGGGAAGTCATCTCTCCTCTGGCCTCTGACTGATCCTTAAACATGTGGAAGGTCTTTTTCGCAATATAGCTGGCCACAAACAGGGATAGGGGCGTTACGAGGACAACCACCAGTGCAATCACAGGGTTGATGGAGAACATGAAGGCCAGCGTCCCCAGAATCGTAAGCACGCCTGAAAAAAGCTGGGTAAAACCCATCAGCAGGCCGTCTGAAAACTGATCCACATCCGTGATAATCCGGCTCAGAATATCCCCGTACTGGTGACTGTCAATATACCGGAGTGGAAGGGATTCCAGATGGTTGAAGGCCCTCGTCCTGATGTCCATGGCCACCTGGTAAGTGATGTGGTTATTGATGGCATTCATCAGCCACTGGGCCGCAGAGGTAGCCACAATCACTGCAGCCATTACCCGGAAAATCCGGAACAGTCCCGGAAAATCCACCTGTCCCTTTCCCACAATCAGATCTACCGCATCGCCGATGAGGATGGGAATGTACAGGGTCAGAGCCACTGTCACCGCTGCCAGCGCTAGGGAGAGGAGCACCAGCAGGCGGTATGCGCCGATATAGGACAGCACTCTCTTTACCGTGTCCCTTTTACGGCTTCCTTCCGCTTCTCTTTTCTTTTTGTCAGTTCCCTTTTCCATCTCTGTCCTCTCTGCCGTCTCTGCTTTCACTGTCTGCCTATCCGGAATCTGCTTCCCGGATGGCTGATCTGCCGGCTGTCTCTCTGCCGCGTGTTTCTCTGCTGCACGGTTTTCTGCCATATGGTTTTTTGCCGCACGGTTTTCTGCGGCGTGCTGTTTTGTCATATCCTTTTTTGTCATCAGCGGGCCTCCTCCCTTGAGAGCTGGGACAGGCAGATTTCACGGTAAACGCTGCACGTCTCAAACAGCTCCTGGTGAGTTCCCTTTCCTGCCAGCTTTCCGTCATCCAGCACCAGAATCTGATCTGCATGCCGGATGGCAGACGCCCTCTGGGAAACAATAAACACCGTCATCTTCTGCCTCTGCTCTCTCAGAGCCTTTCTGAGCCTTGCGTCTGTGGCAAAATCGAGAGCTGAGGCACTGTCGTCGAGAATCAGGATCTCAGGCTTTCTGACCAGGGCCCTGGCAATCGTCAGTCTCTGACGCTGGCCTCCTGAGAAATTCTTTCCTCCCTGCAGTACCATGGCATCAAGACCGCCCTCCCTGCCCCTGACCACGTCGAGGGCCTGGGCTGTCTGAAGGGCCTCCCAGATCTCCTCATCTGAGGCTCCCTCCTTGCCCCAGCGCATATTGTCCCGGATCGTGCCCTTAAAAAGTACCGCTTTCTGGGGGACTACGCCGATCCTGCCTCTCAGCTCCCGGAGGGAATAAGACCTCACATCCTCTCCAGCTACCATCACCTGCCCCGCCGCAGCATCGTAAAACCTGGGGATCAGGTTTACCAGCGTGGATTTTCCGGCTCCTGTGCCGCCGATCACGCCGATGGTTTCTCCGAATGCCGCGTCAAAGCTGATATCCGTGAGAGAAGCTGCCTTTGCCCCCTTGTAGGAAAAGCTCACATTTTTAAAGGATACGACCGGCTCACTTCCCGGTTTTCTTTTTCCTTCAGCCGTATCAGGAATGCTGCTCTGAAGCCCGAACACGCTGCTGATGCGTCCGGCGCAGGCGACGGCCTTTGTCATGGAGATAATCAGATTTGCCAGCTTGATAAGCTCCACAAGGATCTGGGACATATAGTTTACCAGGGCAACCACCTCTCCCTGTGGGATTTCTCCCTTATCTGCCTGTCCCGCACCTGTATAAATCAGAACTACTATGGCAAGGTTAATAATTACATAGGTGACGGGATTCAAAAGAGCGGAAATCCTTCCCACAAAGATCTGGAAGCGGATCAGCCGATCTCCCTGCTCCTTGAATTCCCGCATTTCATCCTGCTCTCTGTTAAAGGCCCGTATCACTCTCACGCCGGTCAGATTCTCCCTAGTAATCTGCATGACACGATCCAGCTGGCGCTGCACCTTCCGGTAGAGGGGCATACTGATCAGCATAATTCCAAAGACCACCACGGAGAGCAGAGGAATGGTCACCACAAAGACAAGGGCTGACTTAACGTCAATGGTAAAGGCCATGATCATCGCTCCAAACACAATAAATGGGGAGCGCAGGAAGAGGCGCAGCGTCAGGTTCACACCTGACTGAACCTGGTTGATGTCGCTGGTCATCCTGGTAATCAGCGTGGCCGTTCCCTGAGTATCCAGCTCTGTGTAGGAGAGCTGGCTGATATGGCGGAACAGATCGCTTCTCACCCCTGTTCCGAAGCCGGCTGCAGCCTTGGCTGCGAAATACTGGGCAGTCAGGGAACAGGCCAGCCCGATCACTCCAAGGAGCACCAGTACGGCGCCCATCTTCAGAATATAGGCCAGATCCTGCTCCCTGATTCCCGTATCTATGATCTTTGCCATGACAAGGGGCACAAACAGCTCGAAGCTGGCCTCCAGCATTTTAAAAAGCGGGGCCAGCACAGCTTCCTTTTTATATTGCTTTAAATACTTAAGTAGTTTTTTCATCTCGTTCCTCTGTGTCAGCAGTCTGCCCTTCTCCCTGCAGAGTCCGGCATTCCTGCTGTCTGTCAACCTCTGGGCCGTCTGCATTTGAGTTGTCATTTTTCCGGCCCCATGGTAATATTATGTTACAATATTTAGCGGACTTTCCCGACTGTACCTGTGACAAAGGGGCTGCGTTTCTTAATGCAGGCCTCTCTGCTTTCGCACAGCCGGAAAAGCTTCGCGGGGAGTGTTTATGATTTATTTTTTGGTACACTGCAAACAGATTTATGACAAGTTTGTGAAGGATGAGATTACGGTATACGCCGCACAGGCGTCCTTTTTTATTGTCCTTTCATCCGTCCCGTTTATTATCCTGCTGCTGACCGTGCTTCAGTTTGTTCCGGCTGTGCAGCAGTCTGACTTTTTATATCTCCTGTCAGAACTGCTGCCCATAGAGGTACAGCCCCTGGTCTATACCATTGTGGATGAGATTTACTCCAAATCCTCGGCAGCCCTCCTCTCCGTCTCCTCCATCACAACCCTGTGGTCCGCCTCAAGGGGGATTCTGGGAATTGAGAAGGGGCTTAACAGGATTGCCGGCTGTCCCAGAAGGAGAGGCTATGTCATCAGCCGGATCATCAATTCCGGCTACACCATCGTATTTATGGCAGTCTGCATTCTCTCCCTGGCTCTGCTGGTATTCGGTACCGTGATCCAAAACCTGATTTTCAGGATTCTGCCTTTCCTGCAGGAACTTTCCCCTTACCTGATCAGCCTGCGCTCCGTCCTGTCGCTGGTGATCCTGGTCATCTTCTTTATGGGACTTTACACCTTTCTGCCTTATGAGAAACAGAAGCTCAGGCGCCAGCTTCCCGGGGCCGTATTCTCTACCCTCTGCTGGATCCTGTTTTCCTTCGCTTTCTCTCTCTATTTTAAATATTTTTCCAGGTTTTCTACCATGTACGGAAGCCTCGCCAGCGTCGCCGTACTGATGCTGTGGCTGTATTTCTGCATCTGCATCCTGTTTTTGGGGGCGGAGATCAACTGCCACCTGACCGGCCTTGGCCGGTACCGTTCCGGCCGCCGCTCATAGCCGTTTTCCTGCCGGATCGGAATCAGCTCTCAGAGCCGGCATTTTTTACTGGTACCGTTCCCGCAGGTACTCAATATAGTAGTCCGGATTAAAGTCCTCCCCCGTCACATCCTTTAAAATCTGGCGGCTGGTTTTCAGCTTTCCGTACTGGTGAATATTGCTGCGCAGGTACTCGCGGATGACTCCGACCTCTCCCTCTCTCAGCAGACCGTCAAAATCCATCACCTTTTTCATATGGTGATAGAACTGGGCGCCAAAGGCATTGCCCAGGGCATAGGACGGGAAGTAGCCAAAGGAGCCCTGTGACCAGTGAATGTCCTGAAGAATCCCTTCCCCGTCATCCTCAGGGCGCACGCCCAGGTATTCCTCATACTTCTGGTTCCACAGCTCAGGAAGACTGTCGATATCTGCATTTTCCTCTATCATCAGCTTCTCCATCTCGTAGCGCACCATCACGTGGAGGCAGTAGGAAAGCTCATCAGCCTCTGTGCGGATCAGCCCCGGAACTGTGCGGTTCACAGCCGCCAGAAATTCATCGAGGCTCACAGAAGAGAGCGGCTCCCCAAAAATCTCCTGAATTTCCCCATAGATCGGCTCCCAGAAGTTTTTATTTCTCCCGATAATGTTCTCAAAAAAACGGGACTGAGACTCATGCATTCCCATGGAAGCGCCCTGGCCGACAGGCGTCTGTGTCAGATCGTCGCGAATTCCCAGCTCATAGATTGCATGTCCGGACTCATGAATCACCGAGAAAATAGAAGAGTCAATCCGATCGGTGTAGTGGGTGGTAATCCTCACATCACGGTTATGGAGATTGGTGGTAAACGGATGGGCGCTGACTGCCATCACGCCGCGGTGGAAGTCAAAGCCCACATATTCTGCCAGAAAGCGTGCCGCTCTCTCCTGCTGTTTCTCTGTGTAGGGACCTGTAAGAAAGCTGCCGTCAATCTTCTCTGAGCGCCTGGCGGACTCTTTTAAAAGCGGCACCACTCCCTCCTTTACCACAGCGAAAAATTCATCCAGCTCCTTCATACCGAAATCCTTCTCGTAATTGTTTAACATCACATCATAGAGCTTCTGTCCCTTCTTCGCCCTGTAGGAGGCGAAACGCTTCTGGTAATCCACAATCTCCTTTAAAACAGGCGCAAACAGGTCAAAGCGCTTCTTCTTTCTGGCATCTGCCCAGATACCGGTTGCCCTGGCTGTCAGCTCTGCAAATTTTCTGTACTCGCCGGCCGGAATGCCCTGGAGCTTTTCAAGCTCCTCCTCCACCTCCCTCACGACTGCTCTCTGAGTTTGTGTGAGAAGTTCTTCCTCCTTCCGGCACTGCTTCAGCAGCTTTTTCACCGTCTCCCCTGTGATAATGTCCAGGTACTGTCCGGACAGAGAGCCAATCACCCTGGCAGTGCGCTCAGCCGCCTCCCTGGGAGCAAGCGTTTCATTGTCCCACTCAAACAGAATCATGGCAGTCTGTACTGCCATAGCCTTCTCAAGCTGTTCCTCCAGCTTTTCAAATGACTGGCTCATAGATTTGTTTATCGATTCATTCATTTATGTTCCTCCATTCTTTTCTATAACCTGAAGCGCGGCCGGTATCTCTGCCAGACCCGGCTTTCTCCCGCGCCTTTATAGTATGGACAGCCCTGCTGCTTTTTTTATCTGAGTTTATCGGAAATCCAGATTTTTTCATTTATTTTGCTTTATGCCGTCTTATTACTTTAATAGTAATATAGAACGGAAAATTTGTGAACTACCTATTGTCTAAAGCCAATGGGCTTCCTGTTTTATCGACCTCGCAGCCTGCTGTCTCCACAGGCGTTTATCCGGGCAGTCCCTGCCCATACATATCTCCTTGTGCTATTTGTCTCTCTTTCTATATTTGCATATGAAAAGAATATGATACTGCAGCAAATACCTGTGTCTGTTATTTGATTTCCATGTTCCCTAACGAAAGTATAACACAGACCACTACTTTTGGCTACTTTAACCCACCGACTAAAGCCAGTGGGGTTCGCGGCAGCCTAATTCAATCATTGCCAGAGTATCCCCTGTCTGAGGCGGCTGCGGTATCCTGAGACGAAAAAAGGCAGATCCCCCGCTTTCCCCGCAGCTGATCCGCCCCTGATTGTTTTTCCTTTATTTATCCTCAGTCCTGTCTTTCTTTTCTCCGGCGGTCTGACAAAGTTTCCGCTCCGCCCGTCTGGGTCAGCCTAAAAATACTTCTTGGATCCCCAGAGATTACTCTTCTTTAAATCCAGGTACTCATTGTAGGCCTTCTCAAGGATCTGCTTTTCATTGGAAAATTTAAGCAGGTGATAGGCCTCATAAAATTTGTAATAGCCTGAATCCACAAAATACTCTTCCCGCTGTGGTTTACTGTAGTAGCTGTCCGCCATCATCAGATACCAGTGCACATCCTTCTCAACGGTATCCTGAGGAGTGTTGAACGTGTACCGGCTTTTCCCGATATACTTGATGATCGAGGCGCTGACTCCCGTCTCCTCCCTGACTTCTCTGAGGGCCGTTTCCTTAAACTCCTCCCCCGGCTCTACAGTTCCCTTTGGCAAAACCCATCCTTCATACTTGTTTTTGTAATTTTTATACAGAACAAGAATTTTACCTCGAAAAATAACCACACCGCCGCAGCTCGTTGCTTCAATCATTGCAATCCCTCCTGGTGTGTTTCTCTAACTGATTGTAGTATACCGCTTTTTCAGACAATGTGCAAGACGGAGGCTGAAATGTTACACAGGGCCTGTGACAAAATCATCTTTTTCTTGCCCGTCATCCTGTTTCATGGTATATTTGACTGCGGAGCGTCCAATATACCTGTGCATACCGGTTTCAGCATTTACCGCTGAAAGCCGGGCGCTAAATTCCGCCGGAGATCCGGCGCCCGAAGGGAGCCAAAACACCACTGCGGCATGCATTTGACGAGCGGTCCCATCGAGACGTCAGTCGGGATGGGATACTGCACTGGTAATTTTCCCATAGGGATCATTTTTTAGTCTTATTTGATTTAATCTGATAAGTTTTTAATCTTTTATCATACAAAATTGTTCCGTTTCTTGCTGGAGGTGCGTCCGGCATCTGCGCGGAAAATGGAATACGGCTCAGAAAGGATGGAAATTCTATGAAACATGAATCTTTATCTTACATAAAGGAAGCAGTGAAAAAACATGAGAAAGAAGCGGCTGCCCTCAGCGATCACCTGGCCGCCAACCCGGAGGTGGCATACGAGGAGTTCCAGTCCAGCCGTGCAATGGCTGACCTTCTCGAACATGCGGGCTTTCAGGTCCCATACCCCTTTGCCGGGTATGATACAGCCTTCTGCGGCGTTCTGGACAACGGAGACGGCCCCTCCGTGGCAATTTTGACCGAATATGATGCTCTTCCCGGTATCGGACATGGCTGCGGACACAACCTCCACGGCTCTTTGTCTATTCTGACAGGCCTTGCGCTGATGGAACTGAAGGAGCGTTTCAGGGGAAAGGTTTATGTGGTGGGAACCCCCGCTGAGGAGGCAAGCGGCGCGAAGATCACCATGGCTTCCGACGGCATTTTCGATAAGATGGATTTGGCCGTCATGATGCACAGCGGCCCAGGAGGAGTCTGCATGCCGAATACAGATTCCATGAGCCTTCGCAGCTGTACCATCGAATTTTTTGGACAGACTGCCCACGCCGCAGCCTGCCCCTGGCAGGGACGAAGCGCTCTTGCGGCAGCCCGCAAATTTCTCGACCTTGTAGACGCCAGGCGGGAATGCTTTACCCCCGATATGCGTGTAAATGCAGTCATTCTGGACGGCGGCCTTGTTCCAAATGTCATTCCAGACTACGCAAAGGTTAACATGGAGTTTCGAACCTCCTCCATGAAACGCCTGGAGGACGTGGACGATATGATCCGCAAATGTGCCAGAGGCGCGGCCATCGCCCTCGACTGTGAAGCAAAACCGGACTTCCCCTTACCGGATTATGCTGACGTGGTAAGGAATATCCCTCTGGAAGATGAGATATCAGAACTGCTCTCAGAGCTTGGATTCAAGGTAGAACCGGTAGGGCCGGCCACAGGCTCATCCGATGTGGGAAATGTAAGCTACCGCTGCCCCACCATCCATTTTTAACGAG
>JAHZAR010000066.1 GCA_019423835.1 Clostridiales bacterium
CCATCCAGCCTCAGCTGGCTATCACCGATGAAAACTGCGCCCTGCATACCACAGAATTCTGCGCTGCAACGCAGACGCCCGCAGCTCATGAGGCCATGGCGAAAGGGGCAGCGGCCATGACGGCTCTCATCCTCAGGGTTTTCAATGACGAGACGTTCAGACGGGATGTGCGGAGGAGTTTTGAGGAGGAGTTGAGGCGGAAGTAGAAGGAGGGGGAATCCCCTCGATTGTGTCAATAGTTGGACCTGTTGACAAAATCCCCGGATACTCTGCCCTTATGGTATAATAGAGGCAAAGG
>JAHZAR010000067.1:0-12652 GCA_019423835.1 Clostridiales bacterium
AGGCTTACTGCCTGCCGGCACTTTCAGGCCACTTTCCTCAATGGCAGCTCGTTATTCCAGACAGCTGTCCCTGCTTAGTGGATAAACATGGCATCCCCAAAGCTGAAGAACCTGTACCTCTCCTTGACAGCCTCCCCGTAAGCGGCCAGCACATGCTCTCTTCCCGCCAGGGCGGAAACCAGCATTACCAGAGTAGACTCCGGAAGATGGAAATTGGTGATCAGGCAGTCCAGAATTTTAAACTGGTATCCCGGGTAAATAAAAATATCGGTCCATCCGCTTCCTGCTTTCAGAACCCCATTTTCATCACTGGCAGATTCTATTGTCCGGCAGCTTGTAGTTCCCACACAGATCACACGCCCGCCATCCCGCTTCGTGCTGTTGATCTTCTCTGCTTCTGCTTCCTCCACCATGTAAAACTCTGAATGCATGTGATGGTCAAGGACATTTTCCACCTTCACCGGCCGGAAGGTTCCAAGCCCCACATGGAGGGTGACGTGAGCGATTTTTACCCCTCTGTCCTCAATTTCCTGAAGCAGCTCCTTCGTAAAATGAAGACCTGCCGTCGGTGCTGCCGCCGAGCCCTCATGCTTCGCATAGACGGTCTGATAGCGGTTTTTGTCTTTCAGCTGATGGGTAATGTAGGGAGGAAGGGGCATCTGCCCAAGCTGATCCAGAATTTCCTCAAAAATTCCTTCATAGGAAAACTGGATCAGGCGGTTTCCCTCTTCCACCACATCCACAACGGTCCCCTTCAAGATGCCGCCGCCAAATCGGATCACTGTTCCCGGCTTTGCCTTTTTTCCAGGTTTCACAAGGGTTTCCCAGATATCATTCTCCTTTCTCTTTAAAAGCAGAACCTCGATCTTGGCATCTGTTCCCTCCTTGCTTCCGATGAGCCTTGCGGGAATGACCTTTGTGTCATTGATCACCAGACAGTCGCCGGGATTCAGGTATTCTAAAATATCCCTGAATTTCCTGTGCTCCACCTCTCCCGTCCTGCGGTCAAGCACTAAAAGTCTGGAGGAGGCCCGATCCTCCAACGGATCCTGAGCAATCAGCTCCTGCGGTAAATCAAAATAAAAGTCCTTTACATCCATCTCTTATCCTCTTTTCTGTGAATCTCTGCCGTCTCTTCCGGCCTTGTCTCTTCCCCCGTCTGCCCCGTCCTGGCAGGGCCTGTCTGTTTCATGACCGTGTTGGCCCCCCTGCCTGCCGGAGAGCCTTTGGCCTCTGTTTCTTGTCTCTCACTGCCCCTGTTTTGCCCCGGACTCCTCCGGAGAGGCAGAGGACTCTTCTATGTGGGACGGACCTTTTTCCATAAACAGTATTCTGCTCTCCAAATCCTTATCAGAAGCCATAGCCGCCTCCTTGGCATCGTCAATCTGCTTACTCAGCAGCACTACATCCTCATTGGCAGCCACTGCATCCAGATAGGCAGACAGCTCCGGCGTCGGCTCTCCGTCAAAAATGCGCCACTGGCCGTCGCTGCACTTTTCCACATATACGGCAATCAGGGACGGAGCAGGCGTAGACACACCAGAGAACCTTACATCGTAAGATACATAGGCCACATAGGCATCCTCCGTAAGTCCCTCTGCAGTGTAGCAGGAAATATTTTCATATCCCTCTATGTACGCTCTCTGCTTTTCAAAGGATTCTCTGAACTGAGCCTCCTGCGTGGTATCCTGGGAGGTAAACAGGTTCAGGAAGGTATCCATATCACAGGAGGATACAGAGCGGAAATATTCCTCCATCAGCTGATTGATTTCATGGTGCGCATCCTTCTCCAGAATGCTTCCGCCAAAGTTATAATTGTACTCCTTCGTATCCGGCTCAATCACCACATCCTGCTCCCCACCGAAGCTGTCCAGGTTTTCCACAGGTTCCGGCTCTGATTTCTGCCCATGTCCCTGTTCTCTCATAAAGCCTGCCGCAAGCAGCACCGCTGCCAGTACCAGAATTATGAACGGAACTGCCAGAAATAAGCCATACCTTCTGAGCTCCTGGTCTGACATCGGCCCGCCGGAGCGTCTTTTCCTGCTTCTGCCCATTTCACCGCCTCCTGTCTTTATCTCGATTTATTCTAGCAAAATACAATTTAAAAAGCAACCGGGGATGTTATGCTCTGAGTGACTTCTTAATCATGGCATGTGTAAGGAACTGAAGGCGATTGAAGGCTCTGCAGGGCCGCGCCTAAAACTTTCTCTCCATCACCTGCTTCAGCGCCGGAATAGACGGGGCGGCTCCCATCCGGGACACAGTGATTGCTGCGGCTCTTGCAGCCAAATCCATAGCATCCCTCACAGAAAGTCCCCGCATGATACCGGACACAAAATATCCGGTAAAGGTATCTCCCGCTGCTGTGGTGTCCACTGTTCTGGTTCGATAGATCGGCTGTTTTACTGCTGTCTGTCTGCCCTTGTCCTCCCTGGAACTCTCCGGCCGTCTGTCAATGCAGACAGACCCCTTTTCTCCAAGTGTGAGGACTATCATGGCCCGGGGGAAACGATCAGAAAGAAGTCTGCAGAGCTCCTCCCCCCTTGAGGCTGCATCACTTCTCTCTTTCTCTGAAATCTCAAGAAGCTGGCACGCCTCTACCTCATTCAGGAGCAGCAGATCCACAAATGAGAGAGGCAGGGACAGGAGTTTTTCATCCATGGGTGATGGATTCAGCACAATTTTCATTCCTCTTTCCTGCGCCTTTTCCATAATATATGCCATCTCATTGATCTCATTTTGAAGAACGATGTAATCTCCCCTCTCAAAAAAACTGATGGCCTCATCCACCTGCGTCCTTTCAATGCATTGATTGGCTCCTCCGTAAAGGATGATGCAGTTATCTCCGTCTTTGTCCCTCTGTATAATGGCATTTCCTGTGCGCACGGAATCCAGTCTCCTGACAAATTCTGTTTTGACTCCGGCCTCACTTAGAAGCTCTGTCAGAAATTCTCCGTCCTGTCCAATCGCTCCTGCATGGTAGACCTCTGCTCCCGCTCTCGCCAGAGCCACAGACTGGTTTAACCCTTTCCCGCCTCCGAATATATCGAGACTCTCTGAAGAAATGGTCTCTCCTCTCTGCACAATATGATCCAGACTGTACACATAATCAATATTCAATGAACCAAAATTCAGTACTTTCATTTATTATACCACCTTGTTATTTTAACCGGAACTTCGCCTCCGGTTTTAAATCATCCTGTTGTATCCTAAGATCCCCGGCACTGCTTGTCAAGTTTTTTCACACCGGACAGTTCTTACAGCAGCAGGCTCCGCCCTCCCTCCTTGTTCCCCGCGGTCACCTGCAGAATAACCTCCGGAACCATTGTTTCCTGAAAAAGTTGAAGCACAGGTCCCTGCAGCCAGCGAAAATATTTTCCTATATTATTTTCTATATAGTTAATTTGTATATAAAAAACTGCTCTATCTTAAAAATAAAGTGATATTTGTATATATTTTATTTATTGTCTCTGTATATCTTATCTATTTTATACAAAATCAGCGTTCTCACTCCCTCTTGTATTTCTTTTAGGCAAAGGGTATAATTTTCTATATCCCCCACTCCTCTTCCATCTCATCATAGATAAAGGAGAACGCACATATGAACATAAAAGACATCGCCCGTCTGGCCGGCGTTTCTGTTTCCACTGTGTCCAAAGTTATGAACCGCAAGGATGCCAGCATCAGCCAGGAAACCAGAGAAAAGGTCTTAAGAACAGCCAGAGAATATAACTACACCCCTTACGCGTCCGTCATCACTCCGGTGGGAAAAACCTTCCTCATCGGAGTTCTGATCCGCTCCTCCGCCACAGTCCGCACCACCTTAAACGGCATTCTGGAACAGGCCCGGGAGCTGGGCTACGGAATACTGATCGCAGATTCGGGCTCTTCCCCGGAGGGAGAGCTCAGGGCTCTGGCATCCTTCTGCAAAAACCGGGTGGATGCCGTACTGTGGGAGGCAGCCGGGGAAGAGAGTCTCAAACTTGCTTCCGAACTTGAGAAGGCGGACATTCCCTACCTTTTTTTCGGCAGCACAGTTCCCGGATCGGTCAATCTCGACTACTGCGGCCTCGGATGGGCGGCAGCCCATCTTCTTATAGCGCAGCAGCACAGAGACATTGCCTGTCTGATCACACCGGGGCGCCGCACAGAGGCATTTTTGGAGGGCTACAAAAAATGCCTGTTCGACCATCAGCTTCCCTTCCGGGAGGAGCTGATCTTTGACAGCATTACCCCCTCTCTTCTCCACCGGCTGACAGGGCATGGGGCTACGGCCGTCCTCTGTTCCCACTATTCCGCTGCCATGGAGCTGTATGAGAGAAGTCTGATCCTGCACTGCAGAACGCCGGAGGACTTCTCCCTCCTGGCTCTGCGGGATGACGCAAGGACGGAAGCCCCGTTTCCTGACATTTCTGCCTTTTCCATCCCCCACCGGGAGTTCGGACGCCACCTCTGCCGGCAGATTGTCGATCTGACTGAGGGGAACCAGCCAGCCTCCCTATCTGCGTTTTCCTGGGTGCCTGAACCTGACAGTCTGGCAACGGTGAGTCTGCCTTTCTCTATGCGCGCCAGAAAGCTGGCCGTAGTAGGAAGCAGCAATGTCGACATTTATCTGAAGGTTCCTCAGCTGCCCTCCTCCGGGCGGTCAGTCCGTACCTCCCTCACATCCCAGTATCCGGGCGGTAAGGGAACAAACGAGGCGATAGGCGCCGCAAAGCTGGGCTGCCGTGTCTCTCTGATCACGGCGGTTGGAAATGATCCGGAGGCTGATCTGGTCTGCGAGGCCCTTCACGAATACGCCATCGATGCCAGCGCAGTCCGCCGGAGCAGCTCCCTTCCAACCGGCCGGGCCTATATCTTTGTGGAGCCTGGCGGTGATTCCATGATTACGATTCTGTCCGGCGCCAACGATTTTTTAAGTCCAAAGGATCTGAAAAACAGCAGCTACCTGTTTCAGGATGCCGCCTACACTCTCATTAACACAGAAATTCCCATGGAAACCGTGGCAGAGGCCTGCCGCCTGACTAAAGCCTGCGGCGGAAAAACGATCTTAAAGCCTGCCGCCTGCGGTGCTCTGTCTCCTGAGCTTCTGAAGGATATTGATATTCTGATCCCAAACCGGGGGGAGCTGTGGGAAATCTGTCCGGACGGCAGTACTCTGGAGGAGAAGGCAGGTCTCCTTCTTGCCTCCGGGGTGGGCACAGTCATCGTCACCCTCGGGGCCGACGGATGCCTGCTGTGCACTCCCGACGGCACTGCATCCTTTCCGGCCGCCGATTTCCCGGCTATCGACAATACAGGCGCCGGGGATGCCTTCATCAGTGCCCTGGCTTCCTATCTTCTCTACGGCTGTGATCTGAAAAGTGCCATCCGGATCGCCAGCTACGCCGCCGGCTTCTCCATCACCCGGGAGGGCGTGGTGCCGGCCCTGATCGATAAAAACACGCTGGAAGCCTACCTGCAGCAGCGGGATCCGGGTCTGCTGTCCGGCGGAAACAGGGAGTGACCGTCTCTCACTGACTGGCAGGAAGATTTTGCTTTTACAGGAAATCCGGCAGGTTTCCTGTAAAGGCAAAAAGGATGCGTGCTCCAGCCGGGTTGAGCCAAAACACACATCCTCTGCTTGCTTATACCATTTCTTTTTTCACTGTCCTTTTAACCGCCTGACCCGCAGACACAGTTTCAGACATCCCGGTCTCATCAGGACTGCTCCTCCTGCTTCAGAGAACTGCTCAGTTCCAGTTTCACCCTCTTCATCTGTCCCCTGTACAGCACATATCCGAGCAGGGCGGCTAAAAGCTCAGCTGCCGGGAACGCGGCCCACACACCGGTCACGCCCATGGTTCCGGCAAGGAGAAAGGCCAGAGGCGGAATCACAATCAGCTGTCTTACCAGGGAAACAGCCAGGGAGTGAAGTCCTCTTCCGATCGCCTCAAAGCATCCTGAAAATACAGTGCCTGCCGCTGAGAAGATAAAGCCAAGGCTGATGATTCTCAGACAGGAAATCCCCATCTCCATCATTTCTCCTTCTGCTCCGAACATCATCATGATATAGTCCGGCACTGCCAGAAACAGCAGTGTTCCAACTGCCAGAATTACCACGCAGGAAATCATGCTGCACCGGACTGTCTCCTTCATCCGATCCAGATGCCCTGCCCCGTAATTGTAACTGATAATGGGACGCATGCCCTGGATAATTCCATTTTCCGGCATATAGACAAAGCTCTGAAGCTTAAAATAAAGCCCAAACACCGCCACAGCCACAGAAGAGAGCCCGACTAAAAGGGCATTCAGAATGCCTACCAGCAGAGACGGCAGTGAGAGCATAATACAGGACGGAATTCCGATGGAGTAGATCCTCAGGAAGATCCTCCTGTCAAACTGAAATCCCCGAAAGCTCACCCTGATGTTTTTTTCCTTCAGGATAAACAGAATCACTGCCAGAGTACAGGCCAGAATCTGTCCGATCACGGTGGCGATCGCCGCTCCCGTCACCCCCATGGCAGGAAAGCCAAACAGCCCGAAAATCATAATGGGATCCAGGACAATATTGATCAGAGCACCCACCCCCTGCAGGATCATGGGCATCACCATGTTTCCGGTGGCCTGAAACATTTTCTCTATGTAGATGTGGAAAAGACTTCCAAAGGACAGGCATACCACAATATAGGTGTAGCTGCAGCCCATGGAGAAAATTTCCGGATCATCCGTAAATAACCGCAGGAAGGGCTTGGTCAGAAAAAGGCCCGCAAGGATAAACAGTATGCAGTGAAATGCTGTTCCAAGAGCTCCGTGAGCTGCCGTCTGGTTGGTCTCCTCCTGCCTCTTCGCTCCCAGGCTCCTGGCAATGCAGGCATTGATTCCCACGCCATATCCCACCGCCCTGGCTATAATCAGGTTGTGAAGCGGATAGGCCAGGGATACCGCTGTCAGCGCCTTATCACTGATTCTCGCCACAAAAACGCTGTCCACAATATTGTAGAGAGACTGGATCAGCATGGAAACCATGGGCGGAACGGACATGGACATCAAAAGCGGGAATACCGGCCGGCTGCCCATGGCATTTTCTTTTACTTCCATCAATCAATAGCTCCTTTCTGTCAAAAAAAGAGGCTATGACTCCCTGTTTAAAAATCAGAAACAGGAAAATCTATAGCCTCCGGCAATCTTATTCTGTTAAAGCCAATCTGTTAAATTTTATCAGATTTATTTTTCTCTGTCAAATCCTTTCAGTCGAATATAGGTCTTCACCAGCTCTGCCGTCTGATCCAGGTCAAAATTTGTGGTGTTGATCGTAAGGTCGTAGTTTTTCATATTGTGCCAGTCACTGCCTGTAAAATACCTGTAGTATTCCTTTCTGGACTTCTCTATCTTCTTAATACGGCGTTTTGCCCGCTCCTCGTCAATGGCATCTACCTCCATGACCCTCTGTACCCTTCTCACCTTGTCCGCACAGACAAAAATCCGGATCAGCCGATCCAGATCCTCCTCCTGATCCAGCACATACCCGGCTGCCCGGCCCACAATGATGCAGGATTCTTCCCTGGCCAGCTCCCGGATGACAGAGGACTGAAACCGGAACAGGTTTTCAGGCGCTGTCACATTTCCGCTCAGCACAGGTTCCTCAGTAAAGTCCAGCTTTCTCCCCACAATCCTGTGAAGCAGGTTGTTCCCCGCTTTCTCATCAGCCAGGCGGAAGTACTCCTCGCCGATAGCGCTCTTTTCAGAAGTGAGCTTTAAAATTTCATCATCGTAGAAATGGATTCCCAGCTCCTCTGCCAGCCTGCGTCCTACAATGCGTCCTCCGCTTCCATACTCCCGTTCAATCGTAATTACAAGGTTTTTATTTCCCATAATGAGCCTCCCTTCCTCCTGCGCCCTTATCAAGAGACGTTTTTCAATTCTTTTCTCTCCACTGAGGAATCACGAAACCGTTTCCCCAAAAGCAGGCCTGCGCTTCCAGGACCTAAGACGGCGCTTTTCCTCTGCTCCGACACGGCTGGATTCCAGAATTTTCTGTATCGCCTTATTGTAGGTATCGTCCTCCAGGGTATTTCCCTCTTTCAGATACTGCTCCGTCAGAGCAGGAAATTTCACATAGCAGACGGAAACTGCCCAGGCTACAGCCATTCTGGCATAATAGTCCGGCTGCTTCACCTGATCGAGGAGACGAAGGGTCTCCTCAATATACCGCTCGTCCACGAAATAGCTCAGGAGCATCACCGCGCCGAAACGCGCCTCAAACTCCCTCCCGGAGGTAAGGCAGGGACGCAGAAAATCCAAAACCTCCTCCCTGTGCCTGCTGGTGAATTTCAAGGCTCCGCAGAATACATCGCAGACTGCCCAGTTGTCAATTTTCCGGACGAAGCTGCGGATCCTGGAAAGCCTCGTCTCCAGATCCTCCCTGAGACCTCCGATCACAAGCCCCTGGAGCTGAAGCTCCTCGTAGGTGTCATCCGTCAGCCGTTCCAGGCAGGACGCCCCCTCCTCCCTGACAAGACGCTTTGCAAGCTTTCTCAGCTCCGGCACTCTGACACCCAGGATATGCTCCGTTCCCGGCAGAAGCCGGCTGTGAAATTTTCTGTATTCCTCGTCGGAAAGAGCTGCAAGCTCTGCTTTTATGTCCACTTTCCTGCCTCCATCCTTTCAGCGCATGTTCCCTCCCGTATCCGGATTCGTCATTCTGCGTATTCTCTCCTGCGTCCGGATTTGACGTCCAGCGCTCTCTTTTACTTTATTTCATCAGATCATTGACACACACAGCTCCGTATGGGCGGATGCTCATGCGGTAGGCGTTTCCCTGTCCAAGCGCCGCCTCGATATATGCCACATACTCGTCCACCAGGTCATTGGGCAGAACAGCCATAATAACGCCCGCGAAGCCTCCTCCGTGCACGCGGCAGGCGCCGCGCTTTTTCCCGGCAATAAACATCTCTGTGAGAGCCAGGGCAATACAGATTCCCTGCTCCTGCAGATCGGCGGTCGTGTAACAGTTCTGCAGCCACTTCCAGGAAGAATTGCCGGACTCTGTGATCTTGGTCAGGAAGGTGTCGAAATCGCCCTTTTTCAGGGCCGCCACCTGGGCCTCCACCCTCTTGTTTTCCTCGAAGAAGTGAAAGGCTCTCATTACAGAGCGATCCCCTGCAAACTCCCTGACCTTCGCCAGATTTGCAATCACATCCTTCTCCTCGATATCGGCGCAGACTTCCTTTCCGAAAAATTCTGCCACCTTCTTCATCTCATTGGGGACAGAGGAATAATCCGCGCTCAGATCCGCATGTCCCTTTCCTGTATTTACAATAATCAGGCTGTGATCCTGGGCGCTGAAGTCAAAATCGATCTTTTCAACGGCCGGAGCCTCCGGGTTCTTAAAATCAATGGTAATCAGACCTCCTACTGCGCAGGCCATCTGATCCAGAAGGCCGGAGGCCTTGTTCCAGAACTTGTTCTCAGAGAATTTTCCAATGTGCGCATAATCCACCACATTCATTTTTCCATCATTAAAGAACGTATTAATCATGGCACAGATTAACATTTCGTAGGAGGCGGAAGAACTGACGCCTGCGGAGCTGATAACATTGCTGGTGATAAACGCGTCAAAGCCGCCGATCGCAAAGCCTCTCTCCTGAAAGCCCTGAAGGATTCCCTTTGTCAGATCAATCGTCCCTGCCATATCCCTGCTGGGCTTTAAATCCTTCAAATTAATAATGAACTTCTGATGAAAGGTTTCGCTTAAAATCCTGACAGTGTCAGTACCGTTTTTCGCAGCCGCCCCCACGCAGTCCAGGTTGATGCTTCCTGCCAGGACCTTTCCGTGGTTGTGGTCCGTGTGGTTTCCGCTGATCTCCGTGCGTCCCGGAGAGCTGAATAAAAGAATGTCTCCGTCCCCGTACTCCTTTAAAAAGCCCTCTGTCACATGGCGGTAGCGCTCTGTATTCTCTGAAGCTTTGGCAGCGCCGTAAAGCGTCTCCATCAATCTGCCAGCTTCTTCTGTATCAAGTTTCTGCAGTGTCTCATTCACAGTCATAGCTATCTCCTCCGCCTGGATGTAATCGTTTTTCCCTGAATACATCGCAGATTTTTTGTTTGTTTTTTGCTTTCAGTATACCATTTTAGACGCTGAACCTCAATACGGTATCCTCTAAAAATACATGCAAAAATCAATCCTGCATGCAGAGCAGAGCCCCCGGAAAAGGCTTCCCCCCTCCACGGATTTTGCAGCCGGATTGTCTGCTCCGCCGTGACAGGCAGGCAGTTTGATGGTATACTACTGGAATATGAAACCGGAAAGGACGGCACTCTATGAACGAAAAAAGGCGCAGATGGGGAGAAAAGCCCTACTATTCTCTTGATTTTTACTTAAAGGAAACCTTTGGGCGCAAGATCTACAAGCTGGCCCTGGACGGTGGGATGACCTGTCCTAACCGGGACGGGACCCTCGGGACAGGAGGCTGCATTTTCTGCAGCGAGGGCGGCTCAGGAGATTTCGCGCAGAAGGCCGGCGCAGTTCCCGGGAAGAGCGGCCCGGAGCTGACACACGCTGTCTTCTCACAGATCGAGCAGGCAAAGGAGCGCGTTTCGGCAAAAATAAAGGACGGGAAATATATCGCTTATTTCCAGTCCTATACAAATACCTATGCTCCTGTCTCCTATCTGGAGCAGCTGTTCGGCGCCGCCCTGTCCCATCCGGATGTTGCAGCTCTCTCCATAGGGACGAGACCGGACTGTCTTTCCGGTGAGACCGTCGCACTTCTCTCACGTCTGAATCAAATCAAGCCAGTGTGGGTGGAGCTGGGGCTGCAGACCATCCACGAAAAGACAGCCCGGCTCATCCGCCGTGGCTACGAGCTTCCCTGTTTTGTGAATGCATTCGAGAGGCTCAAGGCAGCCGGGCTCTCCGTCATCGTCCACGTGATACTGGGACTTCCCGGAGAGAGCCGGAATGATATGCTGGAAACGGTCCGCTTTCTGGGAAGCCTCCGTGCCGGAGGGCTGCAGGCTGCATCGCTTTCAGCAGCCTCCGCCCTGAGCACTGAAGCTCCTGGCGCCGGCCATATCGACGGCATCAAGCTGCAGCTCCTCCACGTTCTGAAGGGCACGGAGCTGGCCCGTCTCTATGAGAGTAAACCCTTTCCTGTTATGGGGCCGGAAGAATATTTTTCCCTGATCGCAGACTGCATCCGCCTGCTTCCCCAGGACATTGTCATCCACCGGATCAGCGGGGACGGGCCCAAACGCCTTCTCATCGCCCCTGAGTGGAGCGCCAATAAGCGTTTTGTTTTAAACTCCATTGCCAGGACTCTCCGTGAAACCGGCGCCTATCAGGGAGAGTGGGACGGCCGGACGGTGCCGTCTCCGTCCACAGCTATATCAAAGGAAATCTCTTCCATATACTGATAGAAGGCCTGCCTCTGCCCCTCCTCTGTCAGGGTTTGCGTGTATCCGGCAGAGGAGGTTCCCGGAATCATGGTCAGGGATGGTTCCCCCTCTTCAGGCACTGTGACGGAAAGCAGCATGGTCTTTGGAATGCTGCTTCCGAATATAAAGTTTCCCAGACTGTATACAATGGGCTTTCCTTTATAATATTCAATTCCCTGCAGCACATGGGGATGGCTTCCGATTACCAGATCCGCTCCTGCATCGATATACTGCTGCCCCAGCGTTCTCTGATAGCTCTCCGGCTTTGTATTCCTCTCAATTCCCCAGTGCACATATACGGTCAGGAAATCGCAGGTCTCCTTCGCCTTCTGTATCTCCTCCAGAAGCACGGCAGAGTCATAGGCCGTCAGCATTCCCGCATGGCCCTCTCCTGCCGCCCAGGAAGCTTTGGGGAATACCCGGGAAGCCGCCAGAAAGCCGAATTTTTTTCCCCCCGCCTCCAGCACCTCCAGCTTTTTCGCCGCATCCAGGTCCTCTCCCGCTCCTGCGTGAAGGATACCGGCGCTGTCCAGCACGCGGCAGGTGTCAAGAAGCGCCTCCTCCCCGTAATCCAGAGCATGGTTGTTGGCCAGGGCCACAATGTCAGGGCCTATGGCCTGCAGGACAGATACCTTATCCTCCGGAAGCCGGAAGGTAAACTGCTTGTCCGCTTCAGGAGTACCTCTGTTGCTGAAAGGGAACTCCTGATTGGCCATAAAAATATCAGCCTGCTCAATTTCCTGTCTGAACCCGCTGTCCAGGATCCCTTCGATGCCGCCTCCTCTCTGCCAGGCATTCAGCACGTGATCGGACAGATAAATATCTCCGCCGAAGAGGAGCCTCACCGGACGGCTGCCTGCAGCCTGGTCATCCATGGCCGGCTCCTCTGGATTCCGGCCTCCTGAACCGGCCGAAGCCGCCCCCTCCTCTGTATCAATCTGCAGGACCGGGCGGGATGTGTCCTCCATCTCTTCCCTCAGACCTTCCTCCCCATCAGTCTCTGCCGCCTGTACCTGATATGCAGGGTTTCCTGTCCTCTCCTTTAAAATCTGCTTTCCTCCAATCAGCAGCACAAGCGCTGCCAGGAACAGGCCTGCCAAAATCAGGAGCCAGGCCTGTGATCGTCTCCTCATCTCTGTCTGTTTCCTTTCTGTTTACAATGTCAGGACAATGCCTCCATCCCCGGCATAGACGGTAGAAACTCCGGCTGTATCGGTGATGACAACCTCTTTAA
>JAHZAR010000067.1:12662-15475 GCA_019423835.1 Clostridiales bacterium
TGCCGCAGAGAAGCTCTCTCACATACTCTGCCCTCTCCCTGTTGTTGCAGTGGGCGATCACCAGACGTCTGTCCTCTGTCCTTCCTGCCTGCTTGAGGGCCACATCTGCCATACGTCCCAGAGCACGGTTCATCCCCCTGGCCTGTTCCAGCTTGACGATCACGCCTCTGTCTCCGGCCATAATCGGCTTAATATTCAGAGCGGTGGCGAAAAACGCCTGAAGCCCTGTAAGCCTTCCGTTTTTTCTCAGAATGTCAAGGGATTCCAGCACAAAGTAAGTCCCCATCTGATCCCTGTACCTGACTGCCTGTTCCACCACTTCGTCAAAATCCAGGCCTGCCTCACAGAGTTCCCGTATCTGGAGGGCAATGCTCAGCTCTCCGGCGGAGGCGGACAGAGAATCGATCACGGCAATCCGTTTTCCTTTATGTCTCCCATCTTCCCCATGCTCCTCCTCGTGAAGCTGCTTTGCCAGACAGGCAGAATTGTAGCTGCCGCTCAGGTGGCTGGAAAGCGTAACCACAAAAATCCATTCTGCATCACCCTCAAAGTGCTTTCTGAAATCCTCCGGCGACGGGCAGGCAGTCTTCGGACACTCCTTTGCCTGCCTTACCAGCTCCAGAAATTTCCTCTGGTCAAAGGTCTCATCATCGCGAATCTGACGGCTGTCCACCTGAAGCGTGAGGGGAACCATATAAAAATGCGGATCTCTCCGAAGCTCCTCTGTCAAGTCCATGCAGCTGTCCCCAAGAATTCTGTATGTCATAGGCACCCTCCTGAAATTGTATCCTCTATGTAATCTGGTTTTCAATACTATTTATTATAGTAATGGTATTGTTCAAAGTCAAGGGATGGTGCGAAAAATGCAGGGCGCTTTGGACTTTACCGGCCCTCTTCCACCTGTTACAGAATATATTGAAGCGTTTCCCACGCACAGAACAGGTACATAAGAACCATTCCGGGATTCAGATAGACTGCCCGGTAAAGTGCGCTTCCTGCAATCCCGTCCGGAATGTTCCCCTTCCTGTATACAGCCTTGTTCCTTTTCAGAATCAGGATAATCACAGCCCCAATCATAAATGCAAAGACCGAAAGACCTAACAATGTCAGAAAGCTGTAGCCTGCATACCTGGAAAGCATGCTTCCTGCTTCTGTACCCGCCGCCAGAAGAGCGGCCAGAACTGAATAGCTGTTCACAATCATGTGAATCAGGATACAGTGTACAATTCTTCCTGTCTTCACAGCAGCGTATCCCAGTACAAGTCCGATTATCGTGGCGAAAATCGTCTGGCTGACATTTCCATGCATCAGCCCAAACAGCACTGCGGTAAACACGATAGCTCCCCGATCTCCAAGAAAGCGGACCCGGTTTAACAGCATCTTTCTGAAAATCCATTCCTCAACGAGTGGAGCCATCACTGTAATCATGAGAATATTGGGCCAGCTCAGCATATCCATCATCAGGTTCACCGGGTTCATTTCAAATAACGGCTTCCCTGTAGCGGCAGAAATCAGCATATTAATCAGATTCCCCGCAAGGCTTCCTATATAGCCGAGTCCCATGGCAAGCACCAGAAGCATCAGAAATTTTCTGGCTCTCATTTTCATTTTCAGAGGCTTTTCTTCGGGAAACGGCTTCAGAAACCGCGCTGCCAGCGGAACGGATATGAGATACCCGCAGAGGGACGATAATGCGATGACCGCCCCGCTGTCCAGCAGAAACTGTGATGCCGCCTGTCCTGCACTGCTCCCGGAAGCGGATATGAAAGCCAGAAGCTGCCTCCAGATAACAGCAGATATGTAGGACAAAGCCATGATTATTATGAGTGCAAAGCCAAGGCGTGAACATCTCTTTCTCACAGAGCAGAGATACCTGCCGGGCGTGCCCGCTCCGCTGTCCCCGCAGCTCTCCCTCTGCTTTCTCTCCTCCCGCTCCCGGTTCATTTTCGTTTTCTCCATAAGCATGATTCCTTTCTCTGGCATACTCATTTCAGCGCCTGCTGCAGAGCGCTCCCTGTGCAGGCACAGAGCTCTGCAAAGCTCATTTTACCATAAAATCTGCCTGCTGTATCACGGATTCGGGCTTTTTAATATTTCGTAATATATTTGCCGAGCATCATTCCTTCGCCCTTTTCGAGTGCCATTTCAGCTTTCACGCCTGTTTTTCTCTCATTCGGGACACAGGAGCCCCTGTGCAGTCTTCAGAAATCTGTAAGAAAATTCTGCGCTGTACCATGCGTTCTGTGAGCGGGCAGGGCAGAGGCGATACGAAGGGGACACGACCGCTAACGTATCCTCGCTCTGAGCCCGTCGATTTTCAGCCGACTGTCAACTCCTATCAGTCTCTGATTTTTTCCGGCGCTGACCTTGACCCTTGTCCAGATCATCTTCTGCAGAAGCGGTTCATACACATAGACCTCTACCTCCTGTCCTGGCTTCAGTTCCGTATCGTTCAGGCTGATAGAGCCATCTGCCCCTGTTTTCAGGCTGCCCTCCCTCGACACCTCTCTGTCCAGATAGGCGATCAGCTCGCTGATCCGTGTCATTTTATCAAACAGCTCGCAGACTACCTCCGAGCGCAGATAGCTGTCTGCATCCTCCTCCCCGTTCAGGATGATCTGCCATCCTGCCGTGCCGTACTGATCCATGAAACATTTAATTTCTCTCCGGAGCGGCTCAAGTGCCCCTGAAAATATCCTTTCCTTCATCTCCCCATTCCCCTTTCCCTGTTCCATAAGTTTCCGAACTCGGAAACTTATTTATTTGCTATCTTAATGAGATAATACAATTATTGCAAGCTACAGATCCGTTTT
>JAHZAR010000068.1:0-12078 GCA_019423835.1 Clostridiales bacterium
TATGGCAAAACAAGTTAGTCCAGGCGTACTCGCCCTCCGCAAGGTAGTTGACGATGTTCACAAAGAGGCGCGCGAGGCCAAAGCAAGAGGGGAGTTAGTTGGATGGTCCTCTTCCAAGTTCCCGTGTGAGCTTGCCGCAGCATTTGACCTGAATGTTATGTATCCAGAGAACCAGGCAGCCGGTATTGCAGCAAACCGCTACGGCGAGATGATGTGCCAGGCAGCAGAGGATCTGGGATATGACAATGATATCTGCGGATATGCCCGTATCAGCCTTGCCTATGCAGCCGGCGTTCGCGTATCCCGCAAATATGATCCGGAGACGGGTGAGTACATTATCGACCCGAGTACAGGAAAGCCATTAAAGGATGCTGACGGAAACGTTGTGATGGGCGAAGACGGAAAGCCAGTAAAGGATCCGAAGACTCAGACTCCATACCTGCAGCTGGACAACATTCTCGAGATTGAGAAGCTGCCGGACGGACCGGAGAAGGAGAAGCGTCTTGAAGCTATCTCTCCAATCCGCCAGATGCGTATTCCGCAGCCGGATTTTGTGCTCTGCTGCAACAATATCTGCAACTGCATGACAAAGTGGTATGAGAATATTGCCCGTATGTGCAATATCCCGCTGATCATGGTAGATATTCCTTACAACAATGACGTTCACGTAGCAGACGAGAATGTAAAATATGTGCGCGCACAGTTTGACAAGGCTATCAAGCAGCTGGAGGAGCTGACAGGCAAGAAATTCGACGAGAAGAAGTTCGAGGAGGCCTGTGCAAATGCAAACCGTACAGCTAAGGCATGGTTAAAGGTATGTGATTACTTACAGTACAAGCCGGCTCCATACAGCGGCTTCGACCTGTTCAACCACATGGCAGACGTGGTTACAGCACGTGCCCGCGTTGAGACTGCAGAGGCATTTGAGCTGCTTGCAAGAGATCTGGAAGAGACCGTTAAGAAGGGCGAGACAACCACTCCATTCCCGGAGAAATACCGTGTAATGTTCGAGGGTATTCCATGCTGGCCGAAGCTGCCTGCACTGTTTAAGCCTCTGAAGGCAAATGGTGTAAATGTAACAGCTGTCGTATATGCACCTGCATTCGGTTTCGTTTACGACGGACTGGATGAGATGGCCCGCGCTTACTACAAGGCTCCGAACTCTGTCTGCATCGAGCAGGGTGTCGACTGGCGTGAGGGCATCTGCCGCGACAACAAGGTAGACGGCGTTCTTGTTCACTACAACAGAAGCTGTAAGCCGTGGTCCGGTTACATGGCAGAGATGCAGCGCCGCTTTACAGCCGATCTGGGTGTTCCATGTGCAGGATTCGATGGAGACCAGGCCGATCCGCGTAACTTCAATGCCGCACAGTACGAGACAAGAGTACAGGGTCTGGTAGAGGCAATGGAAGCAAACAAGCAGGCAAAGGAGGCATAGTCAAATGAGTATCAACGCATTATTAGATGAATTTAAAGTAAAAGCTGCCACACCAAAGCAGCAGCTTGCTGAATATAAGGCTCAGGGGAAAAAGGTAGTTGGCGTTCTGCCATATTACGCTCCGGAAGAGCTTGTTTACGCAGCCGGAATCGTTCCCATGGGAATCTGGGGTTCCAACAACAAGACCATCAGCCGTGCGAAAGAGTACTGTGCTACCTTCTACTGCACAATCGCTCAGTTAGCTCTTGAGATGCTTCTGGATGGAACCATGGACGGTCTGGACGGAATCATTACTCCAACCATCTGCGATACACTGCGTCCGATGAGCCAGAACTTCCGTGTGGCGATGGGAGACAAGATGTCCGTTATCTTCTTAGCTCATCCGCAGAACCGTTTTGAGGACTTCGGCCTTCAGTTTACAGTAGATCAGTACACACACGTTAAGAAAGAGCTGGAGAAGATTGCAGGCAGAGAGATTACAAACGATGACCTCAAGAATGCCATCAAGGTCTACAATGAGAGCCGTGCAGCACGCCGTAAATTTGTGAAGCTGGCTTCCGACCATTGTGATGTAATTACTCCAACCAAGAGATCTGCAGTGTTAAAGGCCTTCTACTTCATGTTAAAGGATGAGTACACAGCTAAGCTGAATGAGCTGAATGCTGAGCTTGAGAAGCTTCCAGTCTGTGACTGGCAGGGTACAAAGGTGGTTACCTCCGGTATCATCTGCGACAACCCTGCTCTGCTGGCAGCTTTTGAGGAGAACAATATTGCCATCGCTGCAGATGATGTGGCTCATGAGACACGTTCCTTCCGCACCGATGTTCCCGACTGTGATGATCCGATGATGGCACTTGCACATCAGTTTGCCAATATTGATTACGATGTTCTTCTGTACGATCCAAAGTCCAGCGAGAACCGCCGCGGTGAATTCGTTGCCAACCTGGTTAAGGAGAGCGGTGCACAGGGTCTGGTACTGTTTATGCAGCAGTTCTGCGATCCGGAGGAGATGGAGTATCCATACCTGAAGAAGGCATTAAATGATGCAGATATTCCTCACATCAAGCTGGGAATCGATCAGCAGATGCGCGACTTCGGACAGGCCCGCACAGCGATCCAGGCCTTTGCAGATGTGCTTGAGATGAGAAAATAACTGCCCGAAAACAGCTTTGAGTCAGGGCATGCATGACTCAGGGCAGCTTGGAAATAAGCTGAGTGAATAGAGCAGAATAAAGACAACAAAAGAGAAAGAAAGGCATCTGAACTGGAATCGCACAGAAGCCTTTGGAGATGAAAAGCGCAAGAAGCATAAGCGCGCGAAAGGTTCCCCACCGGCAGAGGACAAGTTCCCACCGGTGGGGCTTTTTGTGTTCTGGGAAAATACGGAAGCAGAAGTATCAGAATGGGATCGCCTATCCGTAAAGGCTGCACCATCTGCATGGGAAAACAGCAGATGGCACATTTTGCTGAGAAGGGGAAGAGTCCGACAGAAATGGAGGATAGCCGGCGGTTTTTGCATGACGCAGACCAGGCAGCAGGATATTGGCTGCTGTCAGCTGCTATGTTGGTCTCTGGAATGTGTGTCCCATGTAGTAGGACAGCTCTGCCGCACTGTGCTTTACCTGTTCTTTCATATGTTCTAAGTGAATGTCATCTGCGATTCGGCTGTAGGGGGCGATAATTCCAACGGATGCGGCAACCTTTCCGTCGATGCCGAACACAGGAGCGCCTATCCCTACCGCATCGTGGACATATTCTCCATGGGAGACGGAGAGCCCGGTCTCGCGGATCTCTTTCAGTTCGGTGAGAAGTCCGGCACGGCTCGTCTGGGGAAACGCCTCCGGGCGATCCAGAACCTGCCGGGTATAATAGTCCAGATATTCCGGTGTCTGATAAGCAAGAAGAACCTTGCGTATGGCACCGCAGTGGAGATCCAGCTCATAGCCGAATTCTTCCACAACTTTTAAGTGGTTGGGACCGTCTATCTTGTCGAGGACAAGCCCCTTGTCGCCCACCTGGATAATGAGGTAGGAATCTTCACGTGTGACATAGGAGAGGTTTTTCAGAATGGGAATAGCCGCGTCCTGAATGCGGACATTGGCTGCAGCTGCCCGGCCCAGTGAGATGAGAGCCGGGCCGAGACAGTAGGTATGCGTAAGCTCATCGCGGATTACGTATTTCTTTTCACAAAAAGTCTGGAGAATCCGGTGTATCGTGCTTGGCGGAAGCTCAAGCTGCTCTGAAAGCTCCGCAATTGTTATCTTATGGTCAGACTCCTTAAGGACCTCCAGGAGATCCAGGGAGCGCAGAAGGCTCTGAATCATAGCTTAAACCTGCCTCCCATTACTGCTTTTCCGTTTCTTCGTCTTCCACGATGGTGGTGGAAGCGGTTTCCGTTTTTGCGGAAGAAGCGCCTGCCGCGCTTTCTGAGAGCACAGGCTCGTCATCCAGAAACTCTACATCGCTGTCCTGGTCATCTGCATTTTCAGATGAAGCCTCTGGCTGTCCCTCTGACTTGCAGACGCCGTTCTCCTCTGAGGAGCCAGACAAATCAACACTGCTGCCGCTGTCTGCCTGTGCCTCAGGGTTCTGGGCGTTCCCAGCTTCCTTCCCGGGAGTCAGGGAGACATAGTTCCTCTGAGGAGATTCCTCCTGCTCCTCCTTTACGTCAAACTCATCCAGATCATCTTCAAAGTCGTGGAAATCCTCTTCCAGTTCTTCGTGGAAGGATTTGTATCTGAGAAAATAAGTGATTCCGACTGCGGCTCCGGCCAGGGCAGCGAGAGCGGCAATTTTTCCAAATTGTTTTTTTGCCATAATGCAACTCCTTTTTTATTGATATTATTTTATATTTGATCCCACCCGATGATGTACAGCAAGAGGCGGAACATTCAAACTCCGGTTGGCTCCGTCTGAGCAGCGGGGGAGAAAGGAACCTCAAACTCCGGTTGGCTCCGTTTGAGCAACGGGGGAGAAAGGAACCTCAAACTCCGCTTTGCTCCGTTTGAGTAGCGGGAAGCAAACAGCACTTTGTGCTGTTTGCTTCCCTTTATTGTAATACGAATTCGCTGAAAAATAAAGGGATTGGGGATGAATAAATTGTAAAAAAAGGAATAAACTAACAGGGATGATATGAGCAGAGGGGGAAATGGGGGGAGGTTTGGAAAATTTTTGAAACTTCAGATGGATATGGAAAGTGTTATTATATTCTGAAGTGTCTGAAATTCAGATGCCGGAGAGGGGAGATGGCCGGGGATGAATAAGGGAGAAATTATAAAATCTCTATAAATTTGTCAAAAATTAGCACTCACCTATTGACAGTGCTAATAAAGCGTGGTATAACTTTTCTTGTGATTGAGAGAGGAAGATATTTACAATAGAGGATGGCTCTGAGAGGGAGCCATGAGAGCTGCAGAGGACAGTGTCAGAAACAGATTATTCTGATCATTTAAAGAAAATCACAAACAGTAAGGAGGAGTCAGTAATGAAATTAGTACCATTATTTGACAGAGTTGTTTTAAAACAGTTAGTTGCAGAGGAAACCACAAAGTCAGGCATCGTTCTGCCAGGTCAGGCGAAGGAGAAGCCACAGCAGGCTGAGGTTATCGCAGTTGGCCCGGGCGGAGTGGTTGACGGCAAGGAAGTTACCATGCAGGTAAAGGTTGGCGATAAGGTCATCTACTCCAAGTACTCTGGAACAGAGGTTGAGGTAGAGGATGAGAAGTACGTTGTCGTGAAACAGAACGATATCCTGGCTGTCATCGAATAGCTGGAAGCACTTCAGAGGCGGCCCTTTATAGAGATTAAACAAAACTAAGTTTGAAATAAAGTTGGAGGTTGATAACCATGGCAAAGGAAATTAAGTACGGCGTAGAAGCCAGAAAAGCACTGGAATCCGGCGTAAACCAGTTAGCAGATACAGTACGCGTGACATTAGGCCCGAAGGGAAGAAACGTAGTTCTTGACAAGTCCTTCGGAGCTCCTCTTATTACAAACGACGGTGTGACTATCGCCAAGGAGATCGAGTTAAAGGATCCATTTGAGAACATGGGAGCACAGCTCGTAAAAGAGGTTGCCACAAAGACAAACGACGTAGCCGGCGACGGTACAACGACAGCAACTGTTTTAGCTCAGGCTATGATCAATGAGGGAATGAAGAACCTGGCAGCAGGCGCCAACCCAATCGTTTTAAGAAAGGGTATGAAAAAGGCCACAGAGGCTGCTGTGGAGGCCATCAAGAATATGTCCAAGTCCGTGAAGGGCAAGGCTGATATTGCCAGAGTAGCTGCTATCTCCTCTGCTGATGATGAGGTTGGAGAGATGGTTGCAGATGCAATGGAAAAGGTTTCCAACGACGGTGTTATCACCATTGAGGAATCCAAGACCATGAAGACAGAGCTGGATCTGGTTGAAGGCATGCAGTTTGACCGCGGTTATGTTTCCGCTTACATGGCTACTGACATGGATAAGATGGAAGCAAATCTGGATGATCCGTACATCTTAATCACAGACAAGAAGATTTCCAACATTCAGGAAATCCTCCCGCTGTTAGAGCAGGTTGTTCAGGCCGGCGCTAAGCTCTTAATCATCGCTGAGGACATTGAGGGTGAGGCTCTCACTACTCTGATTGTCAACAAGTTAAGAGGAACTTTCACGGTAGTGGGAGTTAAGGCTCCGGGATACGGCGACAGAAGAAAAGAGATGTTAAAGGATATCGCAATCCTGACTGGCGGCCAGGTGATCTCTGAGGAGCTGGGTCTTGAGTTAAAGGAAACCACGATGGATCAGCTGGGACGAGCAAAATCCGTTAAGGTTCAGAAGGAGAACACCATCATCGTTGACGGCTGCGGAAACAAGGAGGAGATCTCTGCAAGAATCGCACAGATTAAGGCTCAGATTGAGGAGACGACATCTGAATTTGACAGAGAGAAATTACAGGAAAGACTTGCAAAGCTGTCCGGCGGCGTTGCTGTAATCCGCGTAGGCGCTGCTACCGAGACAGAGATGAAGGAAGCAAAGCTCCGTATGGAGGATGCCTTATCCGCAGCAAAGGCAGCTGTAGAGGAGGGAATCATCGCAGGCGGCGGTTCCGCATACATCCACGCTACGAAGGAAGTGGAGAAGGTTGTTGAGGCTCTGGACGGAGACGAGAAAACAGGCGGCCGCATTATCTTAAAGGCTCTGGAAGCTCCTCTGTTCCACATTGCTGCCAATGCAGGTCTGGAGGGCTCCGTTATCATCAACAAGGTAAGAGAGTCCGAGATTGGAATGGGCTTTGATGCATACAATGAGAAATACGTTGATATGGTAGAGGCAGGCATTCTGGATCCGGCGAAGGTTACAAGAAGTGCACTGCAGAACGCTACAAGTGTTGCTTCCACACTGCTGACAACAGAGTCTGTAGTTGCCAACATCAAAGAAGAGACACCGGCTATGCCAGGGGGCGCAGGCGGAATGGGAATGATGTAAAATCAACCCGCTGGCTGGGAAACGATAAAATCAGATAAGAGCAGAAAAACAGAACGGGGACTGCGAGCCCCGTTCTGTTTTTCTGCTATGCGTGATCGGTCACTTTGTAGCTGCCATCCGTGTACACGGCAGGCCGGCACTGCCCTTTTTTGAAAACGGCAACAAATTCCTCCAGATTGGTGACCGGCTCAGGAAACCAGGTAGCATATACGCCCACTTTGGATGGAACGTGACAGTCGCTGGCTCCCGTGCACTGAATTCCGAGCTCTCTGGCACAGGCAAACGCCTGATTGCAGGCGTCGGGAAGCGTGCTTCCGTTCAGAGCCTCAATCCCGTCCAGCCCTCTTACAAGGCGGAGGTTTTCCTCCAGTCCCCGGTTATTGTTTCGATAGGGGTGGGCTGCGATGCAGACTCCCCCGAAGCTTTTTACATAGTCAATAAAATCCTGAGCTGAAATGCGTTCCGGGGGAACCTGGGGAACTCCGAAGGCAAGTATATCTCCCTGAAGAGAGTAGAACTCATACCCCACAAAAATAGGGAATCCTGTCTCTCTGGAATAGTGTTCCGCGTATTCTTTGATGCCGATATCATCGTGATCGGTAATGCAGATTCCGTCTAACCCCTTTATTCTGGCAATATCCACCATCTCCTTCAGTGAGAGGAAGCTGTCCTTGGAAAAGGTCCTCTCGTGCATATGCAGATCAATAAACATGTGAAATCTCCTTCTCCTTTAATGTCTGATAAAATTGTACCAGCAGATAATAAAAACAGTCAACAGAGGGAAGGGACAGAAACGGGAAAAGACTTATAGAAAAAAACAATAAATAAGGATATTTATAGAGAATAGGGGAAGAAAGGAGAAAAACAGGCGGAAAAAATATCGATAGTATACAATCGGACGCTGAAAATTGCGATATAAAATGGCAATATTTAACATAGTAAAAAGCAGAAAACAGGATGAGACTTATCCATTATATTGAAAAGCAGTTGACGGAGCCTCTTTTATCGTATACACTATTTGGGGCCCGGCAGAGGTATGAATGTTCTGAAAGGAAAACCATTCTGTCACCGCCCGGGCAGTGAAAAAAATCAATTGGAATAAATGAAATAAGAGGAGGAACAGGTATGAGAAAGCAGAGCATTGCGGGATTCATGGCAGCGGGAATGGCAGCGCTTATGCTGGCGGGATGCAGTACCCAGAGCACCCAGGAGACGACGGCTGCCTCTGAGGCTGGCGCAGAGACGAAGGCGGAGAATGAATCTTCAGAGACGGAAAGTGAAGCGAAGGCTGAGGGGACACTGAGAGTAGTTGCCACCAGCGAGGATTATGTGACTTTATTTGACAAATTTACCCAGGAAACGGGAATTGAGACAGAGCTTCTTTCTATGTCTTCCGGTGAGGTTCTCTCCAAGGTAAAGGCAGAGGGCGGAACACCTATGGCAGATCTGTGGTTTGGAGGCGGAATTGATGCCTTTATGGGAGCCAAGGAGGATGGACTTCTCCAGCAGGTGAATTTTGAGGAGGCTGCAAATCTGGCGCCAGAATACAAGGATGCAGACAATTACTGGTTTGCGAAGGGAATTACCGTTGTAGGCTTTGTGGTAAACAATGATATTATTGAGGAGAAGGGGCTTGAAATTCCCAGAACCTGGGATGATCTCACGGATCCCTCCTATCAGGGAGAGGTTCTCATGTCCAATCCGGCTATCTCAGGGACAAACTATGCAGTAGTGAATGCGCTTCTCCAGACAAAGGGCGAGGAAGAGGGCTGGAAATATTTCGAAGATCTGAACAAAAACATTGAGTATTACTCCAAGCGGGGTTCCGATCCGGTGACCAAGACAGTGGCCGGTGAGTTTGCAATCGGAATCGCACCCATGGACAGGGCAATCGACAAGATGGAAGAGGAGCAGAATATCACAGCTGTCTATCCGGAGGATGGAATCCCATACGTTCCGGAGGGAGTTGCCGTATTTAAAAACTCTGAGGGAGCAGAGGCTGCCTGCGAGTTCATTGAGTGGTTCTATTCCGACGATGAGAATCTGAAAATGGTTGCCGATATCGACAACAAGGATACAATCAAGATGGTAAAGCCTGACATCGAGGGAATGGAGCTTACATTCGACACAGAGATGCTCATGGATGAGGATTTATCCCTGTTTGGTTCCGAGCGTGAGAACATCCTGGCAAAATGGGATGAACTGGCTGGGGACAAGTCTGAAAATGAATAGCCGCAGGGCAGAGGGTAGCCAGAAGACGAAGAGAAGGGTATCTGATTCAGGTACCCTTTTTTGCAGTGCAGGGAACGGGCCTGGAAGGCATCTCTTTTACGGCGCTCTGGATCGGCTGATTTTCTGGGCCATGGCTGCTGCCGTCCTTCTGTTTGTTCTCTGGCCGCTGATTTGCATTGCGGCAAGGAGTCTGTGGGCAGACGGGGAACTTACCCTCTCAGCCTATGCCAACCTGTTTCAGGAAAATGCAGGGCTGATCCGTCACAGCGTATTTACCGGGACGCTGGCCGCGCTTTTTTCGACGGTTCTGGGAATCGCGGTGGCACTGAGAATTGTGACGCTGCAGGGAAGGAGGAAGGTCGTCCTCATGGGAATCCTCCTGATGACCATGGTTTCGCCACCCTTTATCTCCTCTCTTGTATACATTCAGCTTTTTGGAAAGAGGGGATGGATCACCTACCGTCTTCTGGGGCTGATGCTCAGTCCCTATAATAAATGGGGAATCATCGCAATGCAGAGCCTTCACTTTGCATCGCTGAATGCCCTGTTTGCAGCAGGAATTCTGGAGAAGATCGACCACAGGATTCTGGCAGCTTCCAGGGATCTGGGAGCGTCCCCGGCTGATACCATGAAGCAGATTGTATTTCCCATGCTAAGGCCGGCAGCAGGTATCTGCTTTATCCTGTCGTTTATCCGCTCGGTATCTGACTTTGGGACCCCGGCTGTAATCGGAGGGCGCTATAATACGCTGGCCTCTGCCATATACATGGAGCTGATCGGCTATGCCGATCTGGAGAAGGCCTCTGCCATGAATATGCTCCTTCTGCTCCCTGCGGTGGCTGCCTTTCTTCTCTATCGGCTTCTGATGAGAAAATCAGACCGGCTGACTGCAGCGGACAGCCAGAAAAACGGCAGAAGCGGGCTCCCTCTTCCGCTGACGGGAATTGTGGGCGCGGCAGTGCGGCTGATGTCAGCCATGTTTTTCCTGATGATGACCCTGCAGTATATCTGCATTTTTCTGACGGGATTTCTCAAATCGAAAAAAGGCGTATATTATTTTTCACTGGACAATTTTAACAGTCTTCTGTCCTACAATATGGAAAGCCTGGTAAGGAGCATTCAGTATTCCCTGATTGCGGCTGTGGCGGGAACTGCGTTTGCCGTTCTTTTTGCCTACTATCTGGAACGGAGAAAGGTGAGACTCAGAGGATTTTTTGATTTTATCTCCACGATGCCGTATCTGCTGCCGGGAACCTGCTTCGGAATCGGATATATTCTGGCATTCAACAGCGGAATTCTCAAGCTGACGGGGACAGCGGCAATCATTATAATCAATATGATATTTAAGCAGCTTCCCATGGTGACAAAGCTGACAGCCGCTTCCCTTGCCCAGCTTAACAGCCGGGTGGAGGATGCAGCCAGAGATCTGGGGGCGGGACGCTTTCATGTGACAAAGGATATTGTCCTGCCAAACCTCAGGCGAACTTTTGTGACAGGTTTTATTTACAACTTCTCCAGCTCCATGACAACGGTGGGGGCCGTGGTGTTTCTCATAAGCGCGCGCCACAAGCTGGCAGTTTATACGCTGTTTGACGCCATCAATTCCGGCGAGTACGGAGTGGCCTCCCTGATCTCATCCCTGATCATTCTGACAACCATAGCTGTCACCGGCGGCGTGTCCGCTCTTCTTCTGAGAGAGGAGCGGGGAGGGGATACCGGCAGCCGGAAGCAGCGAAGGCGGAACAGGGAGGATGCAGAATGGGAGCCGGGCCAGGAGAAAGGTTGGAAGGAAGGTGAGAAGCATGTATCTGGAAATTGAAAATCTGAGCAAGTCCTTTGACGGGAAAGAGGTGGTTTCAGGGCTGAAGCTCTCCATGGCCCAGGGAGAAATTCTCTGCCTTCTGGGGGCCTCCGGCTGCGGAAAGACGACCACACTCCGGATGCTGGGAGGATTTTTAAGGCCGGACGGCGGAAAAATCTTTCTTGACGGAGAGGACATAACCGGGCTGGAGCCGGAGCGAAGACCGGTGTCCACCGTGTTTCAGTCCTACGCACTGTTTCCCCATATGACTGTTCTTCAAAATGTGATGTACGGGCTGAAATTCCAGGGGCTGAAAAGAAAGGAGGCGGCAAAGCGCGCCTACAGATACCTGGATATTGTAGGGCTTTCCGAACGGGGAAATGGAGCCGTCCAGGAGCTTTCCGGAGGACAGCAGCAGAGAGTGGCCTTAGCCAGAGCGCTGGCTGTGAATCCCAAAGTGCTTCTGCTGGATGAACCCTTAAGCAACCTGGATGCAAAACTTCGGATCCGGATGAGGGATGAGCTGAAGGAGCTTCAGAAGAAGACAGGGATCACCATGATTTTTGTAACCCATGACCAGGAGGAGGCCATGGCTCTGGCAGACCGGATTGCGATTATGGACGGGGGGCGACTGGTCCAGACGGGGACGCCGGCCCAGGTTTACCAGAATCCGGCGAACCTTTTTGTCATGGAATTTCTGGGAACAGCAGACAGGATAGAGCTGCCCGATGGACAGATCCTGTATGTCCGGCCGGAGGAAATTTCGATCCTGGGAAGGATGAAGACAGGAGAAGAGGGGGAGACAGAGGAAGACGTAAAGGACCAGATGATCGGGACAGGGAAAAAGAGCGGGTGCGTGCTCATGGGAGGAACTATTTCTAAGGCTGAGTACATGGGCTTCTACAGTCAGTATTTTGTGACAGCCGGTTCCAATGAGATTATGGTCCGGGATTTCAGCCACGGATACCAGGCGGGAGAAGCAGTCTGGCTGTCCGTCTGTACGGAGCATGCGTTCAGAAAAAAAGGCTGTCCCGGACAGTGAATTAAAAGGCCTCGTTTATTACCTCCAGCACCTGCTGTTCAAACAGGCGATCCTTTTGCCAGACTACGGAGATCTCGTGCTGCATTCCCACGCTGC
>JAHZAR010000068.1:12088-14919 GCA_019423835.1 Clostridiales bacterium
CTGCTGATGGGGATTTCACGGATGGTTCCCTCAGAGAGCTCCCTGCTCACTGCACTTTTGTAAAGGAAGGTAATGCCGCAGCCGGCGGCAATCAACTCCTTTATGGTCTGCATATTTCCGATTTCTGCTGTGTTCTTAAAATCAGAGACAGAAAGACCATGCTCCTCCAGGATCTGTTCTAGAATCATCCGGGTGCCGGAGCCGGATTCCCTCAGAAGCAGACGTTCCCCTAAAAGCTCATCCAGGGAGGAGGGAGAGCCGATAGGAAGTCCTGCCCCGCAGACGGGAATGAAAGGCTCCCGCAGGTAGGTGTGATAGGAGTAGGCCGCCTTTGAAAAGTTTCCCTCCAGTACGGCAAAGTCCAGAGACCCGCTGTCAATCTGACTGAGGAGTTCAGCTGTGTTTTTGACTGTCACAGTCAGGGAAATGTCAGGCCATCTGCGGAAAATCCGCACAAGGGGCTCCGTCAGAAGGAAGCTGCCTGCCGTCAGCGTGGCGCCGATCCGGAGGGGTTTCGTTTTGCCCGAAGATTCAGCCAGGGCATTCTGAAGGCTGTCCTCGTTATTTTTCATAATCAGAAGAGCATTTCTGAGAAGCTCTCCCTCCGGTGTGAGGGAGAGCTTCTTCCCTTCCAGGTGAAAGGCGCGGATATGGTAATAGTTTTCAATGTACTGGATATGCTGAGATACAGCGGGCTGTGTAATGTGCAGCCTCTTTGCCGCCCGTGTGAAATTCATCTCCTGGCAGACTGCCAGGAAGGTGTGAATGCGGTTGTCCAGCATCAGTGTTCCCTCCGTTTCCTGCATGCATTGGTTAAAGCTATTATAACAATAATAATTTATTATTGAAAGATAAATAAATATAATTTTACTTTATTCTACCAATCCTTTACTATAGAGTAATAGAAGTATGCCTGAGAAAAAAGAGGATGCGGGCTGCATGTGGGCAGCCTGCAGAAGCCAGGAGGCAGAGGGAAGAAAAGGAGAGCTATAATATGGGAAATGAAGCGTGGAAGCAGGATTTAGCAGAGTTTAAAAAGGTAACAGAGCAGTTTTATAATAAGGAAGTGGGGGTAAAGGATTACAAGGGCTTTTCCGGCGGATTCGGAAGCTATGCCCAGAGAGGAGCTGAGGCAAGCATGCTGCGCCTGCGCCTGGCAGGAGGCCGCATGACGAAGGATCAGCTTAAATTTATTGCCGACAGCATTGAAACATATCAGATCGACAAGGTTCATTTTACGACCTGCCAGTCTGTTCAGCTTCATAACCTGAGCGGAGAGGCTGTCTGTGCGATTATGGAGGAGGCCCTTGACCACGGGATCAACACCAGAGGAGGCGGAGGCGATTTCCCAAGAAATGTGATGGTTTCCCCGCTGTCCGGCGTGGAGGAGGGCGAGTGGTTTGACGTGCTGCCTTATGCCCTCAGGGCGGCCGATTATCTGATGGGCTTTATCAAGACAGTAAAGCTGCCGAGAAAGCTGAAAGTATGCTTTTCCAACTCGCCTAAGAACCTGTCCCATGCAACCTTCCGCGATCTGGGATTTGTGGCCAGAGAGGACGGCCTTTTTGACGTGTACAGTGCAGGAGGCCTGGGAGCAAATCCAAAGATGGGAGCCCAGGTGGCAAGCGCAGTAGAGCCGGAGGATATTCTCTACTATATTAAGGCTATGGTAAAGACCTTTATGGCTTACGGCAATTATGAAAACCGGGGAAGGGCGAGAACACGCTATATGCAGGATACGCTCGGGAAAGATGGCTATATTGAGGCTTACGGTGAAAAGCTCAGAGAGGTGATGGACGAGGAGAAGGAGAATCTGAAGATTAAGAAGGAGGAACTGATTTCGGTTCATCCGGAGCAGAAGGCAGAGAAAGCAGCCGCCAGCACGGAACTTTCTGGACCGGCAAAGGAGGCTGTGGAGAGCCCCCGTGTGACAGCCCAGAAGCAGAGAGGGCTCTATGCCGTAGAATATCACCCCATCGGAGGAACACCTGAGCCTTCCGTATTCAGAAAGCTCTACGAGACTGTGAAGGATATGGAGGAGGTGGAGATGCGTGTGGCTCCCGATGAGGCCATGTTCATTCTCAACCTGACGGCGGAGGAGGCCGCCAGGGTCCTGAAGGTGACAGAGGACAGTGCCGCCAGCCTCTTTGAAACCTCTGTGGCATGTATCGGTGCTTCCATCTGCCAGGTGGGAGTGAGAGATTCCCAGGGCCTGATGCGTGCGCTGGTGGAGGAGATGAGAAAGCACAGCTTCAAGGACGGCACACTTCCGAAGATTCATATTTCCGGGTGCCCGTCTTCCTGCGGAACGCACCAGATCGGAACGATCGGCTTCCAGGGCGGTGTAAAGGTCATCGACAAGGTTGCCAATCCAGCCTTTGTGCTTCATGTAAACGGAAGCGATCGTGAGGGGGCGGAGCGCTTTGGCGAGAACTGGGGCATGATGCTTGAAAAAGACATTCCGTCTTTCCTGGCGGAGGTTGGAGAGACCGTGGACAGGACAGGAAAGAGCTTTGATGAGTGGCTGGCGGAGAATACCGGGGAGCTCAGAGCTATTGCCGACAGGTACCTTTGCTGATCGGCGGGAGGCGCAGACAGCAGGGCGCTCATTCTGCCGAAAAGTGCTTGCATAAAATCAGGCTCTGTGATATAGTATAAAAGTTGAAAAATCACGCACGGCGGATTCTCAAGGACGGTGCCTGGAATCCAGGTCCCAGAGGAAGCATAAGATGCCGGCGGAAGAAAAACCAAAATGGAGGAAAGAAATATGAGCGTTATTTCAATGAAGCAGTTACTGGAAGCTGGCGTACATTTCGGTCACCAGACAAGAA
>JAHZAR010000069.1:0-435 GCA_019423835.1 Clostridiales bacterium
CTCCCTGACGGTAGAAGCTGATCTCCGCTCCCTCCGGCAGATCCTCAATCAGCTCTACCTTATAAGGCTCCTCCTTTTCTTTCATAAAGGCGATAGCCTCCTCCCTCGGAAGGGTGAAGCGCTCGATGGGAAGGTTCTCCTTCACAATCTTTTTCATCTCGGCCTCAATTTTTCCCATATCCTCCGCCGTCATGGGGCTGGCCGGATCCACATCGTAGTAAAATCCGTCCGCAATCGAAGGCCCGATGGCCAGCTTCGTATCCGGATATAATCTCTTGACAGCCTGAGCCATCACATGGCTGGCTGTATGGCGCAGAGCGGCGAGGCCCTTCTCATCTCTGGCTGTCAGGATATTGAGCTGGCAGTCCCTGTCGATCACCGTTCTTAAATCTACACCCTCACCATCCATCTCTCCGGCACAGGCAGCTCTCGCAA
>JAHZAR010000069.1:467-3790 GCA_019423835.1 Clostridiales bacterium
CGCTCAGATCCTTTGCAATGTCCAGGACAGACATGGCAGATGCGTACTCCTTCACAGAGCCGTCTTTTAATGTAATCTTCATCACTGTATCTCCTTTTGCCATTTCTTATTCTCTTCCTGTCTGCCGTGCCCGAGAAGCCGGCATGCAGGCACAGAAGCACTGTTTCGCTGAAAAGTCCGTTCCCGCAAAAGCAAAAAATAAAAAATCCCCTGCCATGCGCTGTGCGCACGGCAAGGGACGATATACTCGCGGTTCCACCCTCCTTGCATAAAACGCTTCTGTCTTATGCCTCTCGTTTGTGATGATAACGGAATCACCGTTCCCGATTAAGGGACACTCAAAGATGGTTTTCAGACAAACTCCCTGTAAAGCGCTTCCACCCTGTGCGCCTCTCTCTGGACAGCTCCCTTGTCCTACTCTTCTTCTCAACGTGTTGCTCTATCAGATACTTCTGTTTCTTTTTTGATTATATCATCGGTTTGTGTTTTGTCAAGTGCGGAGAACGGATTTTATTCCGGTTCCCTTCACGGGACACTTCTGCCGTTTGGCCCGCTTTCCTCTTTCCCTCTATTTCACCTCTACGCTCCACCCTTCCGGGCCTTCCAGTCTGCCTAACTGGATGCCTGTGATGGTATCGTATATTTTCTGAGTCAGAGGCCCAATCTTGCCTTCCGTTATCACCATCTTCTCGTTCTCATAGCGGAGTTCTCCCACCGGCGATACAACTGCCGCGGTTCCTGTTCCAAAGCACTCCTCCATGGCCCCTGTCCTGGCTGCCTCCACAATTTCATCTACGGAAATTCTGCGCTCCTCCACCGGAACTCCCCACTTCTCGCAGAGCTCGATAGTGGATCTCCTGGTGATTCCAGGAAGAATGCTTCCGTTTAACTTGGGGGTTACCACCGTGCCGTTAATCTTGAAGAAGATATTCATGGCGCCGACTTCCTCGATGTATTTTCTCTCCACGCCGTCCAGCCACAGAACCTGAGCATAGCCCTCGTCGTGGGCTTTCACCTGAGCCGCCAGGGACGCCACGTAATTTCCTCCCGTTTTGGCCTCTCCGATTCCGCCCTTCACCGCTCTCACATACTCATCCTCGATCCAGATCTTGACCGGATCCAGTCCGCTCTCATAGTAGGCGCCCACCGGAGAAAGAATGATCAGAAACTTGTAGGTGTCTGACGGACGCACTCCGAGGAACGGATCCGTTGCGAACATAAACGGTCTGATGTAGAGAGAGGTTCCCGGCTTTGTGGGAATCCAGTCACGGTCAATTTTTACTACCTCGTTTAACCCCTCCAGAAACAGCTCCTTCGGAATTTCCGGCATGCACAGGCGCTTATTGCTGTTGCATGCTCTCTCCCAGTTCTTGTCAGGGCGGAATAAGAGCGTCCTTCCGTCCTCGCTCTTGTAGGCCTTCAGCCCCTCAAACATCTCCTGTCCATAGTGGAATACCATACAGGATGGATCCAGAGAGATCGGCTGATAGGGAACAACCCTGGGATCTACCCATCCCTGTCCCTTGATATAGTCGCATACAAACATGTGATCGGTAAAAATGGTCCCAAACTTTAATGGATCATCTGCTGCCGGCTTCTGCTTCGGCGCGGTCGTTTTCTCAATTCTTATATTGTACATGGGCCCTCGCTTCCTTTCTCTGACCGCAGATTCACCCATCTGCGTTCCGTCTGATTGTGTTATAAACATTATCGGATACAGCACTTAAATTGTCAATAATCTACTGTCCTTTTTTGCAAATCGAATAACAGTATAACTGCCGGTTATACTGTTTTGGCTCGCTCCTGCCTTGTCAGCCTTGTCCATACAAGAAGAAGCATGGTTCCAAAGCACGCAGCCCCGCCGATAAAATTCGAAATTGGCTCTGCCAGAAATACGCCGTCCGTGCCCATCCCGAACATAGTCGGCAGCAGCAGCGTAAGAGGCACCACAATCACTACCTTGCGGAAAATAGAAAAGAAAACGGCCTGCTTTGACATTCCGAGCGCCACGAAAACGGCCTGTCCCGCAAACTGCAGAGACATCATAAAGAATCCAAAGAAATACAGGCGAAGCGCCGGAATTCCCGCCTCGATGAGAGCCTGATCCTGGTTGAAAATCCGGATAAAGAATTCCGGAAATCCATGGAGAACTGCCCATGCCAGCGTTGTATAGACGATGGAAAACAGGGAGGTGAACACAATCGCCTTTTTCACCCTGCCATACTCCTCCGCCCCATAGTTAAAGCCCATAACCGGCTGGGCGCTGTTTGTGACGCCCTGGACCGGCATGGACGCCACCTCCCGCAGGGAGTTGATCACTGTCATAACGCCCACATAGAGATCCCCTCCGAATACCTGGAGTGCGGCATTGCATACGATCTGCACGGTACAGTTGGTAATTGCCATGGTAAACCCACTCATTCCCAGTCCTATAATAGCCCGGATCCTTCTCCACTGCAGGCGAAGGCAGGACGGTCTGAGGCGCAGTATGGTCCTCTTCCCTGTCAGGAAACGCACAATCCAGACAGCAGAGAGAAACTGGGAGATAATCGTCGCCAGGGCAGCCCCCCGGATTCCCATGCCAAGGCCAAAAATAAAAATCGGATCCAGAATGATATTGGCCACTGCTCCCAGGAGAACGGTGCACATCCCCACCTTGCCAAAGCCCTGGGAATTGATAAAACTGTTCATTCCAAGCCCTACCATGACAAATATGCTTCCCAGAAGGTAGATCGTGATGTAGGCGTCAGCAAAGGGATAGGTAGAATCGCTGGCCCCGAAGGCATAGAGAAGGGGTTTTTTAAAGAGCAGGCCAAGCGCTGTGAGCAGAGCCCCGAATATCACCAGCATGGTAAAGGAATTGCCCATAATCTTCTCTGCCTCTTCCAGGTTTCCCCGCCCTCTCTCAATCGAACACAGAGGAGCGCCTCCCATTCCAAACAGATTGGCAAAGGCGATTACCATGGTAATCATCGGCAGGGACAGTCCGATTCCCGTCAGGGAAAGGGTGGCATGCTCCGGTATCCTTCCAATATAAATTCTGTCCACAACATTGTAAAGAACATTGATCAGCTGGGCCAGCGTCATGGGCACTGCCAGACCCAATATGTTTTTGACAACGCTCCCCCTGGAAAAATCATTCTCTGCTGTCCTTTCCATCTTCTCTTCTCCTTATGACTGTCTCTCCTGATTGTTTTCCGTTGCCTGACTGCCGGTTCCTGTCTGCTGCGTCTGAGGAGGCAGCCCCGGCTCTTTCGGTTCCTGCCGCGCAGCCGCACCCAAAACAAGCGAAAACCCTTGTAAATAAAGGAAAAATCCAATAC
>JAHZAR010000069.1:3800-14868 GCA_019423835.1 Clostridiales bacterium
GGTTTTTCATGGATGGACCAGACGGGAGTTGAACCCGTGTCCAAAAACCAATTCCCTGTTCTTCTACTATCATAGTCCGTTCTTTTTCATTCCCTCCATCCTGCGGAAACGAACATCCTCAGGATTTCAGTAGCACCTGATACGCCTGGCGGTCCGGCGCCCTCCCGCCATCGTTTCTCACATAGTCGATGCCAGATTCTTAAGGTGTGAGTGCCCTAAGGCTGACAACTGCTGCAATTAAGCAGCAAGTGCTAATTTTCTATCGTTAGCGTTTAATTTTAATTTTGCCATTTAACGCATCGCATGCGGATAGCTTCACCAGCTGCATAGCCCCTGTCGAAACCGGTACTGGCCCTTACAAATTGTCTTATAGATTTTATCACCGATTTCCCAAACTGTCAACCGCTCTGATTGTCCAAATATCGGTATATTATCTCTTTTTTCTGCACAATTTGGCAGTTTTCAGGAAAAAGATTGCAAAAGCACTGTGCCGGAGCGAAAAGGAACGGAATGCCTGTCTGCTGCAGTCTGCCCGGGCACCGGCGTTATGGCAGCCGTACCCGGCTTAATACTGCTTTGCCTTAAAGCCCCTTTCCATCTCACGTCTGGCATCTTTTTTGGCAAGATCCTCCCGTTTGTCATAGAGTTTTTTACCTCTGGCAAGTCCTATCTCCACCTTTACAAGACTCCCTTTGAGGTAAACCTGGAGGGGCACAAGGGTAAAGCCTTTCTCCTTTATCTTTGACACAAGACGGTCAATCTCCTTTCGGTGCATCAGCAGCTTTCTCTGCCTGAGGGGATCTCTGTTGAAAATATTTCCCTTCTCATAGGGGCTGATATGCATCCCATAAACGTAAACCTGGCCGTTTACAATCCGCACAAAGGCCTCCTTAATGCTGCACTTTCCCATCCGGATGGATTTGACTTCCGTGCCGTAAAGCTCAATTCCCGTCTCGTATTTGTCATCAATAAAGTAATCGTGATAGGCCTTCTTATTGTTGGCCACCAGCTTAAAATTATTTGTTCCCATGTGTTCCTCCTCATGTTTTATTCCGAAAACCGATCCGTTTCCCGAAATCCCTCTTTCTAAAACTGCCTTGCCGGAATAAAGTCGATGGTTTTTGCAAACCGGTCGCAGCCTGTCACCTGCACCCGGATGACCTCACCTAATTTATACGTCTTTCCCGTCATCTCCCCGGTCAGCTCGTACCGTTCTTCGCTGAACACATAGTAATCGTCCCTGAGCTCATTGATATGGACGAGTCCCTCCACTGTGTTCGGAAGCTCCACGTAGAAGCCCCAGTTCGTGACGCCGGAAATGACGCCCTCAAATTCCTGTCCGATAAACTGTTCCATGTACTGGACTTTCTTCAGCTTATCAGTCTCCCGCTCTGCCTCATCGGCTCTTCTCTCCAGAGCTGAGGTCTGCACTGCCACCTGCGGCAGAATTTTTTCATAGTGGGAAATTCGTTTTCCCGTCAGACCGCCGTGAAGAGATTCTTTGATGATCCGGTGAATCTGCAGATCCGGGTATCTCCTGATAGGAGATGTAAAGTGCGTATAATAGCGGGCCGAAAGCCCGAAATGTCCTGTATTTGCTGTCGTATATTTCGCCTGCTTCATAGAGCGGAGCGTCAGCCGGCTGATCAGGGCTTCCTCAGGTGTCCCCTCCACCCGGTCGAGGAGCTTCTGCAGCTCTTTTGGATGAACCTCGCCGCCTGGCATCCTGAGCGTGTAGCCGAAGTTGTTGATGAAGGTTCCAAGACGCTTCATCCTGTCCTCATCCGGCTTCTCATGGGTTCGGTAGAGGAAGGGAACCTCCTGCCAGAAATAGTCCTCCGCCACTGTCTCATTGGCCAGAAGCATGAAATCCTCGATGATCCGGGTGGCGGCATTGCGCTCATAGGGCTTTATCTCCATGGGCCTTCCCTTCTCATCCAGCACAATTTTGCTCTCCGGGAAATCAAAGTCAATGGAGCCTCTGGCATGACGCTTTTTCCGCAGAATGTCTGCAAGCTCCTTCATAAGAAGGAACATGTCTGCAAGCTCTGCGTATCTGGCTGTCACCTCCGGATCATGTTCCGTGACAATGGCGTTGACGGCTGTGTAGGTCATCCTCCGGTCAGACCGGATCACGGTTTCCGCAATCTCGTGTCCCACCACGGTTCCGTGGCTGTCGATATCCATCAGGCAGCTCAGTGTCAGCCGATCCTCTCCTTCATTCAAGGAGCAGATCCCATTTGAAAGCCTGTGCGGAAGCATGGGAATCACCCGATCCACCAGGTAAACGCTGGTGGATCGCCTCAGGGCCTCTGCATCCAGAGCCGTATATTCCCTCACATAGTGGCTCACATCCGCGATGTGAACGCCCAGCCGGTATCCGTCGCCGGCCCGTTCAATGCTGATGGCATCGTCCAGGTCCTTGGCCTCCTCGCCGTCTATGGTGACGGTCAGAACCTGCCTCAGATCCTTTCGGCCCGCCATGTCCCTTTTGTCCACCTGTTCCGGAATACTTTTTATCTCCTCCATCACTGCCCTGGGAAACTCCTCCGGAAGCCCATATGCCCGGACAACGGACAGAATGTCCACCCCCGGATCATTAATATGTCCCAGAATCTCCGTGACAACTCCCTCTGGCTTCCTTCCCTTTTTCTCTCCGAAGTCCTTAATTTTGACCATGACCTTGTGGCCGCTTACCGCTCCCTGGTCACAGCCCTGGGGAATAAAAATGTCTCTCGCTATCTTCTGATTGTCCGGGATCACGAAGCCATAGCCTCTGCTCTTTTCGTAGGTTCCGATCAGAGTTTCATTGGCATGCTCCAGGATTTTCACCACTGTGCCCTCTGCCCGGCGTCCCTTCTCCTCCCCGTCAATAACAATCTGAACACGGTCACCGTGAAGGGCTCCGTTGGTTCTGTCCGCAGGGATGAAGATATCCTCTTCCCGTCCCTCTGCCGTGACAAATCCAAATCCCCTCGGATGGCCGGAAAAGATTCCTGTCAGGGCGAAAGCCTCCGCTTTTCCGAACTTTCCCTTTCTGGAAACACTGATCTTTCCCTCTGACAGCAGGGCCTGCAGCACTGCCTTCAGTTCCTCCCTCTGATCCTTTGGAACATTCAGCAGGATGGCCAGCTCCTTGAGCTTCATCGGAACGTATGCCGTCTCATTCATCAGGGACACCAGCATGGCCTTGCGCTGTTCAAACAGCTCTGCCTGCCCTGCCTCCGGGCTTTCTCCTTCTGAATCCAATGCAATGTCAGCTCTGTTTCTGCCTCTGTTCTCCTGCGGATTTTCCGTTTGGAATCCGCTCTTTGATTTTTTATGTTTTTTATTTTCTTTTCTCACACCTGTTCTCCAGTCAGCTTTTTCATTTTTTTACTCTTGTCTGATTGTACTCCTGCAAAGCCGCGCATTCCGCCTGCGGCCGGCCGGATGACACGTTTATTATTCCCATTTTTTCTGAAATAAGACGCGCCGCTGCAGCATGTGCATGCTAATGGAGCCTCCTGACTTTGCGGAAACCTGCAGGAACTTCCCGCAAAGACAAAAAAGACACCCCTGCTGCCAAGAGTGTCTTTCTGAATCAATTAGAGTATCTTAAGGTTCAGCACAAGCGCCAGAATCAGCCAGAGAATCGCACCATACTTTGTGAACTTCTCAAGCTTTCCCTCCATGGAACGGCTCTTGTTTCTTCCCCAGTAGCTGTCAGCCATACCGTTAATTGTGCCGGACAGGCCCGCTGACTTTCCCTCCTGAAGCAATACTACAACTGTCAAAAATACACATATAGCAACAAATACAAAGGTAAGAATCCCTCGTAACATCTTTTGCACCTCCTATAGTCAAACAAGAGTATAGTATCACACTTTACAGGGAAAAACAAGCTGTTTTTGATTGATTCCTGCCATCCTCCTGCTTTTGTCTATTTTCCGCTGCTTGGGAAATAGGGAAGGAGCGCGCCGGCCACGCTGGAAATCGGCATGGTCTGAAGCCATATGTGGCCCGGGCCTGTGATGACGGTATTAAACAGCCCCTCGCCGCCAAACAGCATGTTTTTTACTCCCGGCACTGACTGAATCTCCATCTGGCACCCTGCCGTCATGGCTGCCAGGTATCCGGTGTCTATCACCATCTGCTGTCCGGCTTCCAGCTCATACTCCATAATGTAACCATCGAACTCAGCGAACACGATGCCCCTTCCTGAAAGCCGCTGCAGGATAAAGCCTTCACCGCCAAACAGTCCTGAGCCCAGCTTCTTGTGAAAGTGAACAGACAGATCCACCCCTGTCTCTGAAGCCAGAAACGCACTTTTCTGAAAGATATACTCCTGCCCTGGCCCGACTTCAAAGGCCCTGACAGAGCCGGGGAAGCTGGATGCAAACGCGATCATCCCCGGACCGCCCTTGGCCGTATAGGTATTCCGGAACATAGACTCCCCCGAAAACAGACGCCCGAACGCCTTACCGATTCCGCCGGCGTTCGTCTCCATCTGCATGTTGGGGCTCATCCAGGCCATAGCCCCCTTCTCTGTGATCATGGCCTCGCCTTTTTCCAGCTCACATACCACTACCGGCAGTGTTTCTCCGTGGATCTCATATCTCATATCACGTTCCTCCCTCTCCTCTTTTCCTTACTCCGGAATCTCTCAGCAGGCTTCTCCCTCCTCTTCGTTCCCCCGGATTTTCCTGCTCCTCCGTTCCCTGTCCTCCCCGTTCGCAGGTGCACTGCCCGTTTGAAGGAATACCGGCGAAGCCCTGCTCAGGCCGGGTATTCTCCTGGAAGAGACTTGCAGCGGCCTCAGCCGTATATGAATCTATTGTATCACGGATATTTTCTGCATTGTTTTCTTTTTTCTTAACATATTCTGAAATATTTTACTGAATAAAACAGCCGTCCGCTGCCGTTGGTCTGCAGCAAAAGAAAAGGATTCTGCAGAGTTTTCTTCTCCCTCTGCAGAATCCTTCCTGTTTCATATAGACGCCCGCTTTCTCAGCCCCGGCGTGCTGCAGAAACTGTCGTCTTTTCTGTCTTATCAGCTTCTCAGTTCAATTCCCAGTCCCTGAAGTCCGTTTAAAATTTTCTGCATGGCAGAGGCTACTTCCTTCTCCTCCAGCGTGTGATCCTTGGAGCGGAAGGTAATGGAGTAGGCCACAGACTTGTAGCCTGCTGTGATCTGGCTGCCCTCGTAAACGTCGAAGAGCTTATAGCTTTCCAGGATCTTACCGCCTCTCTGCTCAATGATCTCCTCGATCTGGCCTGCCAGCACCTCTTTTTTCATCACCATGCTGATATCCCTCGTAACGGACGGATACTTGGCGATTCCCTCATACTTGTGGTCAAAGGTTGCGAGCGGAATCAGATTCGGCATATCCAGAACTGCCACATAGACCTTCTCGCCGATCTTATAATTGTCTGCCACATCCGGATAAATCTCTCCCATATAACCGATCACTGTGCCGCCGTAGGAGATCTCCGCCTGACGTCCCGGATGAAGGAAGCTCTTTCCTGCCTCAGGGTTGTAGCGGGGCTTTTTATTTAAGCCGATCTTTTCCAGGAATTCTTCCACAACACCCTTCATGGTGAAGAAGTCTCCCTCCCCGTACATGCCCAGAGTAAACTGCTGGCGCTCGTCCGGAAGCATGGGAAGCCCTGTCTTCTCAAGGTACTCTTTGCTTACGCTGTCCTCTGCCGGCAGGTAGATGGTGGCAAGCTCATAGAGCTTTACATCCTTATTCCGGCGGTTGTAATTGGTGGACAGGGAGGTCAGCATGCCATTTAACGGAGTGGTTCTCATGATGCTGAAATCCTCGCCCAGAGGATTCGAGATGGTGACAACTCTGCGGAGCGTGCTGTCCTCCGGAATCAGAAGCCTGTCAAATACCTTCGGGCTCTCAAAGGAGTAGGTCATGCTCTGGGAGAAGCCGCAAAATTCGGCAATCCTTCTGGCAATCTCCTCCACTCTCAGCTTGAAGGACAGCTTTCCTGCTGTGGCCTCTCCGGTGGGGAGAGCTGTCGGAATTACGTCATAGCCATAGAACCGGGCCACCTCCTCAGCCACATCCGCCATCCTGTGGATATCCTGACGCCAGCTTGGAACCACAATCTCCTCTGTGGCCGCATCATACTCCAGATCCACGCTCTTTAAGTAGGAAATCATATCCCCTCGGTCAATGTTCGTTCCAAGCAGGCGGTTAATCTTCTCCGGCTCGAAGGGAACGCGGTTTCCCTCTCTCTTTACCGGATAAACGTCGATCATGCCGCCGACTACCTCTCCGGCTCCCAGCTCCTCAATTAACTGGCAGGCGCGGTTGATGGCCAGCTCTGCCGTATTCGGATCCAGGCCCTTCTCAAATTTTCCGGAAGCATCAGTCCTTAAGCCCACTCTCTTGGCAGAAAGGCGGATATTCGTTCCGTCAAAGCATGCGGCCTCGAATACCATTGTCTTCACGTTATCCGTAATCTTGGAATTTTCTCCTCCCATGATTCCGGCAATTCCGATAGCCTTCTCTCCGTCGTTGATCATGAGAATCTGGCTGTCCAGTTTCCTCTCCTGGCCGTCCAGAGTCTCGAAGACCTCTCCGTCCTGCGCGCACTTTACGATAATCTGATGACCGGCGATCTGATCATAGTCGTAAGCGTGCATCGGCTGTCCGTACTCTTCCATCACATAGTTAGTAATGTCTACGATATTATTGATGGGGCGGATGCCGCTGGCTGCCAGGCGGCGGCGCATCCAGTCAGGGGACGGCGCCAGCTTAATGTTTTTCACCATTCTGGCACAGTAGCGGGGGCAGAGCTCTGTGTTCTCCACGCTCACCTTCAGGCAGTCGTGAATATCCTCGCTGTTGCCTGTCTTTTTGATTTCCGGCTCGCAAAAGGTCTTTCCGAAGGTAGCCGCTGCCTCCCTGGCAATACCGATGACGCTGTAGCAGTCCACGCGGTTGGATGTGATTTCATACTCGAACACCACGTCGCGAAGGCCCAGAGCCTCGATGGCGTCGCTTCCCACCTCTGTGTCCTCCGGGAAGATATAGATTCCCTGTTCAGGAGCTTCCGGGTACATCTCACGGCTGGATCCAAGCTCCTCGATGGAGCACATCATTCCGTTTGATTCCACTCCCCGCAGCTTGCCCTTTTTAATCCTGATTCCGCCTTCCGGACGTCCTCCGTCGTGATCGCCGGCCACCCTTCCTCCGTCGAGAACAACCGGAACCTTCTGGCCCACCTTTACATTCGGAGCGCCCGTCACGATCTGGGTGGAAGTACCGCCCAGATCCACCTGACATACAACCAGCTTGTCAGCGTCCGGATGGCGCTCAATCTCTGTGATCTGGCCTACAACAATCTTGTCCAGGTTTTTATCCAGGCACTCATATCCCTCTACCTTCGTTCCTGTCAGTGTCATGGCGTCTGTGTATTCCTGCGCTGTGACATCGAGGTCCGGAACATATGCTTTTATCCATGATAATGCTGTGTTCATTTTGATTCTCCTTGCAATCTAATCCATGATTTTCGTCAGTGCTTGATTCAGAACTTCCTATCCTGTCTCTGTTCCCGGGTTTCCTAAAACTGCTTTAAGAAACGCACGTCATTCTCATATAAGAGACGCATATCGTCGATCTCGTATTTCAACAGGGCAATTCTCTCAAGGCCCACGCCGAAGGCGAAGCCGGAATACTCCTCCGGATCAATGCCGCACATCTCAAGCACATGGGGGTGCACCATGCCGCATCCCAGAATCTCAATCCAGCCGGATCCCTTGCAGAAACGGCAGCCCTTTCCTCCGCACTTGAAGCAGCTTACGTCCACCTCAGCGCTGGGCTCTGTGAACGGGAAGTGGTGGGGACGGAATTTTACCTTTGTCTCTTCCCCGAACAGCTCTCTGGCGAACTCGGCCAGGGTTCCCTTAAGGTCTGCAAATGTAATGTTTTTGTCAATGACAAGTCCCTCGATCTGGTGGAAGGACGGGGAGTGCGTTGCATCCACCTCGTCGGAGCGGAACACACGTCCCGGAGCGATGATGCGGATAGGGGGCTTCTTCGTTTCCATAACGCGCACCTGAACCGGGGAGGTCTGGCTCCTCAGCACCACAGAGTCATTGATATAGAAGGTATCCTGCTCATCTCTTGCCGGGTGTCCCTTGGGGATATTTAACTTCTCAAAGTTGTACTTGTCGTACTCCACCTCCGGGCCCTCCACAACCTCATAGCCCATGCCGATGAAAATGCGCTCCACCTCCTCAAGGGCAATGGTATTGGGATGGCTGTGTCCTACATTGTTTTTCTTGGCCGGAAGGGTTACATCGATAACCTCCCTCTTCATCTGCTCCTCACGGGCAATGCGGGCCAGCTTTTTCTTTGTCTCCTCCAGCTTCTCCTCTATTAAAGCCCTGGCGTCATTTACCATCTGTCCGACCTTCGGGCGCTCTTCCGGAGCCACATCCTTCATGCTTTTTAACACGCTTGTCAGCTCACCCTTTTTTCCGAGGTATGAAACGCGGATGTCATTTAACTTTTCCAGCGCGTCGGAAGCTTCGATCTTTGCAAGGGCTTCTGCCTTGATCTTCTCTAACTGCTCTCTCATAATTTCTCCTTCTGAAATAGACTTAAAATTTGCTTTAAACCGTGGCTGATTGATGAGCGGCAGAGAGGTTTTGTTTTACCTGAAATTCCCGGGATTTCATAATTAAGAAAACAAAAAAACCGCCCCTTCAGACACGAAGGGACGGTTCAGACCGCGGTACCACCCTGATTCCTGCATCCGTGAAAACGGCGCCGGTTTCTGCCGGCCTCCGGCTTTTCACAGCCCAGGCTCTTATCTTATACGTAACGTGTACGGGACGTCGCCGCCTAATGGATGCTGCAAAAGAACAGCTCTCGTTCAGCCGCGCGGCTCCGGTGGGAATTTCGACACCCTATCTGAACCGAAGAGGCTCTCAGCCGGCGGCCTCCTCTCTCTGGACGGAAAATAAGGGTCTACTTGCACCTTCACTGCCTTTTTATATGCTGGTTTATATTCTAAGCACTGCTCTCCTGTTTGTCAAGTGCAGAAATGAACTTTTCCCCTCATGCCCTCACCGGGCACCGCCTGTTCCTGAGCGCTTCCTTTCAGAGAGAAGCAGTCCTGCTAATGTCAGAACAGTTCCGATCCCTGTTGCCCATGTAAACGGTTCATGAAGCATCACGACAGAGGCAGCCACTGTTATGACAGGAACCAGATAGATATAGATGCTCGTCCTGACCGCTCCCAGCATCCTAACGGCAAAATTCCATGTGACAAAGCAGAGCGCGGACGCGCCGAATCCCAAAAATAAAATATTCAATAAGTACACCGGATTTGCAAACCGGGATAAATCAAGCCGGAAACCGAACAGAAACAGTGCCGGTATCATGAATAAAATACCGTAAAAAAATATGCGCCTTGTCGCCAAAATGGTGCTATATCCGTACCCGCTGATGATTCTTGTGAGAATAGAATAGCAGGCCCACAAAAAGGCAGCCAGCAGTGCCAGCAAATCACCTGCTGGATTAAACTTTAAAGCTGCCCCGTGAAAGCTGATTAAACCGATTCCGGCCATTGCAGCGGCAAATCCAAGAAAGAAATCTGCCCCCAGTTTTTCTTCCCGCTTTAAGGACAGGCGGGATAAAATCGCCGTAAAAAATGGGGCTGCTGAAATAATAATGCCCACATTGGAGGCCATTGTGCAGGTGAGGGCCATATTTTCCAGCAGATAATACAGACAGACTCCGCATAAACCTGCAGCGGCAAAAACAATTTCCTGTCTGAGTGCTGTTCTTCTCAGGCGGTGGGGGCAGACAGTCAGCAGAGCCATTATCCCCATAAGGAAGCGGAAAAACAGAATTTCTATTGGCTGAAAATCTGCCAGCAGCACTTTTGTGGATATAAAGGTTGTTCCCCATATGGAAATAGTAAGCAGAGCCGCCAGATGTCCTCTTACTGCATTATTCATCATGCTGGCTTCCTCCCGTTCCGTCGTTTTTCAGAAATATTTCTCGATAGGCACCGGGAGTCAGACCGATAAAGCGGTTAAAGTAGTTTGTAAAGTGACTTTGGTCGGAAAATCCGGTCTGTAACGCCGCCTCTATGGGGCTCATCCCCTGCTCCAGCAATTTTCTTGCTGCGCCTATGCGAATATTTTCAAGGTAACCGTATGGCGTAATGCCTTTTGACCTGGCAAAAGCCCGGAGCAGCGTGGATTTGCTTAAGCCCGTCTGGCGGCATATCTGGTCTAAATTAAGGTGTTCTGTATAATGCTGCTCCATAAACGCGCAGGCTCTTTCAATCTCCCTGCGGCACTCCGGGATGCATTCTTCAAACGGCTGTCCGTAGCGCTGGATGAGCAGCGACAGCAGAAACAGCAGATCTTCTTCCTTCCCGAATTCTTGTGAGCCATGCATCACAAGTTCATGGAGGGGCCGCAGATAACAGGCAGCCTCTTCGTCACAGATAACTGTCCGAAAAAATCCCGGGAGCTCTCGTTTTCCGGTAATTTCATCTGCCAGGTCAAACATAACCTCTTTTTGGATATTGAAGCCCCGGTAATCCAGTGTTCTGCCGTCTGTCTGCATACAGGCATGGTTATCCCCCGGATTGAACAGTATCATATCGCCTTTGCGGATTGTGTATTCCTGGTTTTTGCATGATAAGCAGCGCTCGCCGTCCTCCACAAACCCGATCACATAGTACTCATGAAAGTGGTTAGGGAATGGCTGCACAATCCCTTCGAAGCGGTAGGCTTCTATGCGCAGCTCCTCATCGTAGACCACCGTTTTTATCTCTTTCTTCATGTGCCGTTCCTCCTTGCCGATCCCCATTGTATCACCCGGCTTCTCCGAAGGCTTGTAAAATATCTTCAAAATTGGGGATCGTGGCTGCCGCCTGTCAGGTTTTTGTGCACTGCTTTATGGCAGATGAGCCTTCTGTCAGCGCAGCCAGCTGCTCCAGTATTCCTGCTGTGCCTGACAGGGAAATGCTTCCCACCTTCTCACAGATTCGCTCCAGGTACTCCATCTCCTTGAGGCGGTAGAGAATCTGGTTTTCCTCCATA
>JAHZAR010000070.1:0-608 GCA_019423835.1 Clostridiales bacterium
CCTGTGGAGATTTGTGGATCAGGCGTTCAGATAGTTTTTTAATTATTTTATGTTCAATCAGAAAGGAGAGAAAAGCGATGGAATATGAACCGACCGTATGGAATAATGGAGATGTAATTACGGCTGAAAAGCTGAATAAGCTGGAACAGGGCGTGAAGAATGAGCAGGTTGGCCCTCAGGGAGAAAAAGGAGACACTGGGGCTCAGGGCCCTCAGGGAGAAAAAGGAGATACCGGAGCGCAGGGCCCCCAGGGAGAAAAGGGGGAACCGGGAGCGCAGGGCCCAAAGGGTGACAAAGGAGATCCGGGAGAAGGGCTGACCGGGGAAGCGACAGTTATGACGAAGCTGGCAGGTTCGGAGGAAGCGGCAGACATAGCTACTAAGGTGAATGCGGTGATTGACGCCCTGATTGCAAGAGGAGTGTGCAAAGCAGAAGAATGACAAGCAATAGACTGGAAGAGTGCCTGATTTGCAAGATTGAGGAATTGGCCGGAGGCATTGGGCTGACAGGGACAGACGGGGAGTACAGAAAACTAAAAGGTTATCAGGGATCGCTTCCTCAGCTTTCTGTTTCAGATGGATGGGAAATGGAAGAGCGAGAAAGCCTGG
>JAHZAR010000070.1:618-2027 GCA_019423835.1 Clostridiales bacterium
ATTTCCAGGACGAGTCAGCGGAGGCTAAGGTGTACCTGGTCTTCTGTCTGTATGATAAAGATCCTTCCATGCAGGGAAACCAGACCATGTGGAATCTGTTAAACAGGCTTACCGGGTATTTCCGGGCAAACCCTGTTCTGGATGCGTTCTGGTGCAGACGGGAAATGAAAGCGGTGACTCAGGAGGAGGATACATATCCTTATTTTTTCGGCGGGATCGAAATGACCTGGTGTATTCCGGATGTGGAGATTGCGGTGGGCGACTGAGCAAAGAAATGAATAATGGTAAAAGAGAGCAGGCGGCCGGGGTTTATCTGGGGCCGTCTTTTTATGGAATTATACAAAAGGGAACTGTCATGACCGGCAGCTATTCCAGCAAGATGGAAAATCTGCTGGAATCTTATCCGTTTTTGATAGGCCTGATTGTTCCGACGTCGGAACTGGCGGAAAAGAGGAAGGAGCTGAACCGGAAGGATTCGGAGATGGCGATGCTCTACAGAAGGGCAGAACAGGTGAAGGAGGGAATGTATGTATAAGCATGGAATTGAAGTGACGGAGAAGCAGACCACCTATGAAAGGCCTCTTGCCACTGCCTACGGTGTTCAGGTTATTGTAGGGACTGCGCCGGTACACCTGACACAGGATCCAGAGTCGGCGGTGAATAAGCCGATGTTAGTGAGTTCCTGGGCGGAAGCTCAGGAAAAGCTCGGGTATTCGGAGGACTGGGATAAGTACACCCTGTGTCAGAGCATGTATGCGTCCTGGCAGATGTTCAACGTGTATCCGGCGGTATTTATCAATGTTTTGGATCCGGCAAAACACAGCAAGGAGAATGCAGCGGAAAACTTTCCTGTTGTCAGCCACCAGGTGGAACTTTCCCAGGATGGGATCCTGCTTGGCAGTATCCACGTGAACCAGGGCAGCGGTTCTCTGGCGGGATCTGGAAAAGCAGGGACGGCAAAAGCAGGAAGAGCGGCTGAAGGGCCGGCGTTGTCCCCTGATAAGGACTATATTGTATCGGTGACGGAGAGCGGCAGGACGCTTTTAACTATGCTCAGCACAGGAGCAGGATATGAGCTGGAGCAGGTCAGCGTGTCTTACAAATACCTGGATCCCTCTATGGTGACGGAGGAGGATGTAATCGGCTCCTACGACATGGAGACAGGGAAGGAGACGGGACTGGAGCTGACAAGGCAGGTTTACCCTCTGTTTCATTTTTCACCGGGGCTTCTTCTGGCACCTGGCTGGAGTAAACTGCCGAACGTGGGGGCGGCTCTGCAGGAGAAATGCACGGAGTTAAACGGGGTGTTCCGGTGCGAGTGCGTTCTGGATCTGGATGCGGACAAGAACCGGAAATATTCGGAGTGCGGGGCGGCAAAGGAGACTTGCGGATACACAAGCCCTCACAGT
>JAHZAR010000070.1:2037-14781 GCA_019423835.1 Clostridiales bacterium
GAGCTTCTGGCTGATGGAAAGCATATGGCGTTTTCAGCGGCTTACGGGGCTATGGCAAGCTATTATACGGCGACAAATGGGGATGTCCCTTATATTTACCCGTCTAATAAGCTGCTGAATGCGGATGGGGCTGTATTGGCGGACGGTACGGAGATTACTCTGGATCAGCCTCAGGCGGCCACCCTGAACGGAGATGGAATTGTAACGGCTGTCAATGACGGTGGCTGGAGAAGCTGGGGAAATAATACGGGATGCTACCCGGAAAACACGGATCCGAAGGATTATCGGATTGGCTGCCGCCGGATGTTCTCATTTGTGGCGAATTATTTTATCCGGCAGTATCAGCAGAGACTTGACGGTTCGATGAACCGCCGGATGATTGATGATATTATCAACAGCTTTAATATCTGGGGGAACAGTCTGGTGAGCCTGGGTATGTGCGCCGGCCTGAGGATGGAGTATGACGAGGCGGAAAACAGCAATGAAGAGCTCCTGAACGGACATGTGAAGGTAAATATTTTCCTGGCTCCTTATACGCCGATGGAATATATCCAGGCATCGGAAGAGTTCGATATGACAACCCTGCAGGCCACGATTGTGGGAGAGGAGGCATAGTGTATGAAGATACCGCAGGTGATTAACCGTTTTAACATGTACAAAAACGGAAGTAAACTGGTGGGCGTTTCCGGGGAGGTGTCCCTTCCGGAAATCACCCATCTGACGGACACCATTGAAGGCGCCGGGACAGGAGGAAATCTGGAGATCCCGGTAATTGGGCTTCTTGACACAATGGACATGGAAATCCCTTACGTTACGTTAAGCAAAGAGGCTTTTGCGATGATGGATCCAGGGGAGAGTACGGATCTGATGTTAAGCGGCGCGATTCAGTGCATGGACAGCGGGACGGGGAAAGTAGGATATTCCCAGTTCAGCGTGGCAGTCAGAGGGCTGGTGAAGGCGTTTTCTCCCGGTTCGGCAAAGGCAGGGGCAAAGATGGAGTCGAAGGTGACTCTGAGCCTGAGTTATTACAAGATTGTGATTGACGGCACAACGATGCTGGAGATCGATAAGCTCAACGGCGTGTATATCGTAAATGGAAAAGATGTGCTGAAGGAAGTCAGAAACATGTGCTAAGGAGGCAGTATGGAGGAGAAAAGGACAGAAAAACAGGAGACGGCGGTTCAGGAAGAAGCGGCTCCGAAAAGGAAAAATGACTGGAAGGTGATCCGGCTGTCGAAGGCGGTCATGCATATGGGAAATCCAGTGCGGGAGCTGGACTTAACAGGTCTTGACAGCCTTACGCTTGATGATATGACGGAGCTTTACAATTTGTATGAAGAACTTGGGGGAACCGGCACAATCATGCAGGAATCCTCCCTTTTATTTGCCAAACTGGTAACGCAGCGCCTTACAGGGCTTACCATGGAAACTCTGGGGCAGATCCCGGCTAAGGATGCGGTGAAGCTGAAAAACAGGCTGTACCGTTTTTTCTACATGTCGGTATAGGCGGCGTATCAAAGATCCCGGAAGCGAGGAAGGCCTGTGTATTTGCGGCTAAGTATGCGAATACAGGACTAGATTATTTTTACAGCCTGCCTCTCAGACGCCTGCACCTGATGATCCGGGATATTTCGGAGGCGGCTGAGGCAGAAAGGAGGAGACGCCGTGGCAAAGGGTAAAAACTATGAGCTGAAGGTCCAGATCGGCGGCGGAGTAGACAGCTCTTTTGATAAGGCTTTTACGAAGGCGGAGAAGGAACTTACGAATCTGTACCGGTTTTCCAAGAGAACCAACCAGACTTATTTAAGCAGCATTAATAAGATGGATGCCCTTGCCAACCGGACGTTTTCGATGGCGGCGAAGGGAGCGGCGGCAGCCTCTGCCGGGATAGCGGGAGGGCTGGCGGCAGCTACTATGGCCGGTTCCAGTTTTGAGGCTCAGATGAGTACGGTGCAGGCCATCTCCCAGGCATCAGAGGCTGACATGGTACGGCTGAACGCACTGGCCAAGCAGATGGGGATTGAGACGAAATTCTCGGCCACGGAAGCGGGACAGGGGCTGGAATATATGGCTATGGCCGGCTGGGATGTGGATTCGATGCTGGCCGGTCTTCCGGGGATTATGAACCTGGCGGCCGCCTCCGGGGAGGATCTGGGGCAGGTGTCAGATATTGTGACTGATGCCATGACAGCTTTCGGACTGGAGGCATCCCGGTCAGCGGAGTTTGCGGATGTGCTGGCCCAGGCGTCTGCCCGTTCTAATACGGACGTGGCCATGATGGGGGAAACCTTTAAGTATGTGGCTCCTGTGGCCGGGGCGCTGGGATTCAGCATTCAAGATACAGCCACGGCCATCGGCCTGATGGCCAACGCAGGAATTAAAAGCGAGCAGGCGGGAACCGCTCTGCGGGCGATGTTTACCCGGATGGTAAAGCCCACCGATGAGGTGGAGGCAGCTATGGAGCGCATTGGGCTCTCTGTCTCCAACTCAGACGGCAGTATGCGCTCTCTGGATGAGATCCTGAGAGATCTGCGTGCAGGTTTTTCGGGCCTGTCCGAGTCAGCACGGGCCAGCACGGCGGCAAGCCTGGCCGGTCAGGAGGCCATGTCCGGAATGCTGGCTTTGATAGAAGCCAGTGACGAGGACTATGACAAGCTGTCGGAGGCAATCTACAATGCCAAGGGCGCGGCGGAAGAAATGGCTCAGGTGCGTATGGACAACCTGCAGGGAGATGCGACACTGCTTAAAAGCTCTCTGGAGGGAGCCGGCATTGCTGCCTATGAAGGGCTGAGAGAGCCGCTGAGAGAACTGACACAGACGGGGACAGAGTGGGTGAATACATTCACGGAAAACCTGGAGGAAGAACTGCCGACAATCAGAAGAACCGTGCAGGGGGCAGGAGAAGATTTGATGGAATTTGCTTCCCCCATCCTGGATTTGGGAGGATGGTTTTTAGAACACCCGGCTGTTATTTCCGGCGGCCTGGTGGGGATTGGTTCTGCCATGCTGACCTTTAAGGCGATTAAGGGAGCGACTTCTGCGGTCAAGCTGTTCGGCAAGCTGAGCGGCATGGTAGGAGCCTGGCCGGTGGCGGCTGCAGGTCTTGCGGTGGGCGGCATTGCCGGCATTACGGCAGCCATGAAGCAGGCGGCCAGAGAACGGGCAGTGAAGAACCTGTCGGAGCATTTTGGAGACGTGTCTCTATCCATCGAGGAACTGGGCGAAGCGGCCAGGCATGTGGTTGGCGACGGGCTTTTTGAAAGTATAGAGGCGATGGAATCCTCTGCGGGAAAGGCTGAAGGCTACTATCAGTCCATGAAGGACAGCCTGAAGGCGATCCAGAAAACGGAGTGGAAGCTGTCGATGGGGATCGAGCTTCAGGAGGGGGACGCTCAAGGGTATGTTTCAGCGGTAGATACCTATGTGCAGAACGCTCAGGATTATATCAGTGAAAAAGGATATGAGTTAAATCTGGCGGTTGACCTGGTTTTCGGGGAATCGGGACAGGAGTTTTCAGAGGACAGCGGGGCGTTCTATCAAGCGCTTCTGGAACAGCTTGCGCCCCTAAAGGAAAATATCAGCAGTGTTCTTCAGGATATTACAGAAAACGGTCTGACACTGGATAAGCAGAAAATTGTGAACGACTATCTGGGGCAGATGGCAGAAATTACTTCCATGATCACGGAAGCGGAAAATGCCGCAAAACTGCAGATGATTCAAGGAAAGTTTGCAGGAGCTGCTCTGGATGCTGATTCATTTCAAAACTTGCAAACGGAAATAGCGGATTATACGGAACAGGCGATTGCAGCCACAGATGATTCAACAGAGAAGATTCTTGCAAGTCTGAACACACAGCGTATTGCCTGGGAACAGGGTCTGACAGATGCAAACGGAGAGAGGATCGGGCTCTCGCCGGAGGAATTTGAAACCGAGAGAGAACGTGCCATTCAGGGGGGCTATGAGAAAAGGGCTGAGACGATCTTAAACGGCCAGCAGGCTATGGTCGACACCATTATGGCAACTTATGGGGACGAGATTGAGCCAGTACTTGAAGCAGTAAATCAAAAGCTGGATGAAAAAGTCAGGGAGGTAATGGAAAATCCCCATAACATGCTTCCTGAGGATTTCATGCAGGAACTTCAATGGGCGATTGATGAAGCTATGGCCGAAGCCGAGCTTCCCAGTGACGCCCAGGACGCTCTGGAAATGCTGGTTAAAGGGATGGAACCAAGCGAAGAACAGATGACTCAGCTCATTAATCAGATGAAACAGTCCGGACAGGCTGTTCCACAGGCTTTTTTGGAAGGAATGCAGAGTATTGACATGATTCGGGCCGCATCTGGAGACGAGGAAGGGCTGTGGGGAATGGTTGGCCAGATTATTGCGGAAAGTCCGGAGCAAGCTCTTGTCCTGGAGGCGGCCAGACAGCAGGGAGCTATGTTTCCGCAGGCTACGTTTGATGCAATAGAGGCCGAATATTCCAATTCAGATACAGTAGCTAAGCAGTTTTTAGAGCATCTGAAAAATTCTTTTGAGACAGGGATTGACGCGAATGTACCGGTTTCTGTTTCAATTAATACGATGATGACTCCAGAGGGACAGGCGGCAGTTGGGAGGCTTCGGGAAAAAAATTTTGCAAAGAATCTTCCTGGCCACGCAGAAGGAGGTATTTTCGATACGCCTCACATCGCCATGTTTGCCGAGGACGGGCCGGAGGCTGTAGTGCCGTTAAACGGCAGCCGGGAGGCGCTATCTATCTGGCAGGAGGCCGGAAAGATTCTGGGAGCCTACGAAAAGGACAGCTACAGCCGGATCTATGAATCAATTTCTGGTGAATGGCGGGAAAATGGGGAAACGGCTGTGGGAGGATATGGAGCGCCGGCGTTTCAGCCAGTTGTCAATATTTATGGGAACGCCAGCCGGGAGGATGTTTCAGACGGATTAATGATGACGTTTGAAAAATGGAAGGAGTACATGGAACGGTATGAAGACGGCAAGCGGAGGGTGAGCTTTTAAAAGGAGAGAGGAAAAACCTCTCTCCTGGCGGCTTATTCCGTGTCGGTGGTGTTCCGGCACAGCTCATCCAGCGTAACCTGCAGAGCATCGGCCAGCTTGATAGCGGTGTCTACCTTGCATCGGTCGAAGCGTTCGATGTCCTCGATGGTACGTTTTGGGACGTCTGCCAGCTCTGACAGGGCGCGAATACTTAATGATTTTTCATTCCTGATTTTTTTTAAATTCATGGTATAACCTCCTGTTAAGTGAATAGTAGAATCAGACCAACCACAATGATAACAAGCCAGATGACAGAGGCAAGTAACGAAAGAATGCTGATTACTGTTTTTTTCATATTGCTTAAAAAATGGTGATATGATATATTTTAGGTGGGGAGGTTTCCCTCCCCGGGTAATTATTGGAGGCTTTCAACAATCATTTTGATGACTGCTAAAAGTGTTCCAATTTCTAAAGCGAGCTGGATAAGTGCTGAGACCACTTTTTTCAGCTCCTTTATTTTTTCCACCATTTTTCTCTTCACCTCCTTTCGATGATTTAATTATACCACGTTATAACGTGGAAGTCAAGCGAAAAGTAAGGAAATTATTTTAAATTTCAACGAAAAACTAAACTTTTTGAAAAATAAGAAGAAATAATTGACATAATGGAACGTCCTTCTACCGGAGGGACGTTCTTTTTATGGAAAAAAGGAGGGGACATGAAGCAGTACAGGACGATCCAGGGGGATACCTGGGATCTGATTGCCAAAAAGCAGTACGGCGATGAAAAGAAGCTGGACATCTTGATGATGAACAATTTTTCCCTGCTGAACTATGTGGTATTCCCAGCTGGGATTGTAGTTGACATCCCGGAACTGAGTGATGAAGAACAGCGGGGGTGGCCGGAATGGAGGAGAAAATGAAGCCCAGAATGGTGAAAACGGACATCCTTTATAACGGAGTGGATGCCAACCGGGATATTTCGGATGTCCTCTCAGATTTTGATTTTACGGATTCTATTGAAGAGTCAGATTCCATTTCCCTTACTCTGGGAGACAGAGAAAAGATGTGGACCGGAACTTTCATGCCGGTGAATGGGGACCGGATTCAGGCGTCAATCGTGATGGATAACTGGAACGGGCAGGGGAAAGAGAGCAGGATCCGCTGCGGGGAGTTTGTGGTGGATTCCTACAGGATTCAGGCCCCGCCGCAGAAAATCATGATTGAAGGAGTGTCCGCCCCGGTTGATCGGGATTTTAAAGATACAAAAAGGACGCAGACCTGGGAAAAGGTGACAATCCGCCAGATTGCTGCGGAGATAGCTGCCAGATACGGCCTGTTGCTGGTGTATGATACGGCAAAGGATATTACTCTGGAACGGGAGGAGCAGAACGAAAAGACGGACAGCGCCTATCTGAAGGAACTGTGCAATCAGTACGGACTGGGAATTAAGGTATACGCTTCCCAGCTTGTTATCTGGTCTTATGAGGAGTATGAGGCGAGGGAACCGGCAGCATACATCTGGCCGGAGATGGCCAGCAAATGGAGCTACAAGGGAAGCATTCAGGGAACTTACACAGGAGCGAAGGTGTCCTATTCCAGTCCCAAAAAGAAAGAAACATTGACGGCCTTTGTAGGGCAGGAAGGACGGGTCTTAAATGTAAACCAGAAAGCGGAGAGCGTTGCGGATGCAGAACGTATCGGAACGTACGCCATGCAGAATGCCAACAGAAAAGAAGTAACTGCAGAGATCACCTTATGCCCGGAGATCGCGCTGCCGGCAGCGGCGTCTCAGGTTCTTGCGCTGTCTGGATTCGGGAAAATTGACGGACGGTATTTTGTCACCTGCGCAAGACATCGATTATCATCTGGGGGAGATTACCAGCTAAGCCTGAGTATGTACAGGATTGCCGGGCAGGAAGAAACGAAACAGGCAGAAGGCAGCGGGGAAAGCGGAGAAAACAGCTACACAGTGAAAAGCGGGGATACCCTATGGGATCTGGCCAGATCTTTTTACGGGGACGCTACAAAATATTCGACTATTTATAATGCAAACAGGGACAAAATTGAGGCGGAGGCGAAACGGCGGGGAAAAGAAAGTTCAAATGGAGGGTACTGGATCTTTCCAGGAACTGAGCTGACCATTCCGCCAGCCTAAAAGGAGGGAGAATGGGTGAATGAAGTGAGAATTGGCAGGGTATCAAGTGTGAATGAGCTGGAGGGCACAGTCAGGATAGCATATCCAGATCGCAGTGACAGGGATACGGCAGAGCTGCCTGTTTTCTGCGGGATGGGAAGGGAGTACCGGATGCCTCAGGTAGGGGAGATGGTGCTGGTTCTGCACCTGTCAAATGACAGCAGCATGGGGATTGTGATGGGAGGCTTCTGGTCTGAAGATGAAAAACCGCCTGAAAGCGGTGGAGAGGTCTATTATAAAGAGTTTCAGCCGCAGGGAGCCTCTTTTCTGCGGGTCATTTCAGGCAGCATGATGTTTGGTTCCAGAGATATTATTTTTCAGGATGCGTCAGGCTCTATATCAGTATCGGAACTGCTGGCCTTGAAAAGAAGGGTGGATGGATTGTAATGGCTAAGATTGGCACGTTTGGACGTATTCCATTTCGTGTGAGCGATCAGGAGGCTGTCATCCTGCAGAACATGAAACGGGAAATCTCAGGAAGGTGGAGCGAGATGGAGCGGATTGGGAAAAAGCCTCTGACTGTGTTTGCAGGGGCAGAACTTCAGAAGATTACGCTGACGGTTTTCCTGGATGCCGGATTGGGGACGCCTCCCAGAGATTTGTTGGAGGAGATTGAGACGATGACGGAGCAGGGACAGGCGGAATATTTAATTATCGGCCGGCGCCAGGTTGGAAACGGCAGATGGGTGATTGCGAAAAGCTCTGAAGTGTGGGACAAGATCCTCATAAAGGGGGAACTGTACCGTGCCACAGCAGAGCTGACGCTGCAGGAATATGTATAGGAGGGGTGCAGGTGGAATTTAACGTACAGACAGAGGATAAGGAACTGAAAAGCCAGATGGATACACTGCTGAGGACCAGAGCAGGAAGTGTGCCGGTGGATCGGGATTTCGGGATTGACTGGAGCTGCCTGGATCACCCACCGGAAGTAGCCGAAAATCTTTTCTACCAGGAGGTGTTGGCCAAGGCAGAAAGATATATTCCAGAGGTTAAAATCAGCAGGGTTGATATGGACAGCGATGTTGAAGGAGGGATGTCAGTCCGGATCGGATGCGAGAGGAGGGGTGACTATGAGTGAAACGGTTAAGGAACGGCTGAAGCAATATCCGGAGATTTCATTTGTCGAAGGCACCTCATTTGAACAATTTTTGTCTGAGCTGCTGGAAACTTATCAGAAGAAGTACCTGGAATTGACCGGAAGGGATGTGGCGCTTCCGGAGGCAGATCCCATCCGCCTGATTTTATATAGCTGTTCTGTGCTGCTCTATCAGGGGATGCAGTATATTGACAGGGCCGGGAAAATGGGACTTTTGAAATACAGTACGGGGGAGTTTCTGGATAATCTGGCCGCGCTGAAAAAGGTAGAAAGACTGTCGGCCCAGACTGCTCAGGCAAAGGTACGTTTCACTCTCTCTGCACTGCGGGAAGAATCTGTCAGTATTCCGGCCGGAACAAGGGTGAAGGGCCGGGAACTGTTTTGGGCGACTCAGGAGTATGGGGAGATCCCTGCCGGCAGCCAGACTGTGGAGCTTCTGGTGCGGTGCCTGACAGCCGGAAGCGTTGGAAATGGGCTCCTGCCGGGGGAAATCAATATTCTGGTAGATCCAATTAATTATATTGCTAAAATCGAAAACACGGCAGTTTCAGAGGGAGGGGAAGATCAGGAGACGGATGAGGCCCTGGCAGAGCGTATTTATCTGGCGCCGTCTGCTTACACCACAGCGGGGCCGGAAGATGCTTACCGCTACTGGACGATGTCATACAGCAGTGCAATCGCAGACTGTAAAATCTACTCGGAAAATCCGGGCGAGGTGGATATTTATGTGATGCTGCAGGACGGAGAACTCCCGGAAACGGATTTTCTGGAGGCGGTGGAGGAGTATCTGGCAAAAAGTGATAAAAAGCCCCTTACAGATTTGGTAAAGGTAAAAGCGCCGGAAACAGAAGAGTACAGGATAGACGCGACGTATTATATACGCTCTTCCGACAGGGATATGGCTGACACAATTAAGAAGCAGGCGGAGGATGCCTGCGAGTCTTATGTATCCTGGCAGCAGGGGGCGATTGCAAGGGATATTAATCCTTCCAGGCTGATGTATGAACTGATGGGGGCTGGAGTCAAGTGGGTGGATATAAGGAGTCCTGTTTTTAAAGAAATTACAGGAGCGAAGATTGCTAAGGCATCAGAGGTTAATCTGGTGTATGGAGGACTGCAGGATGACTGATTTTAAAGATGCAGATCTTCTTTCCGTCCTTCCGGAAAGTTTAAGCCGACCTGAAACGCAGGCATTGAGCGCGGCAATCAGGGTAGGCCTTCTGAGGCTGCAAGATTACAGCAGAGCCATATCCATGTACGCAGCGCTCCGGGATCTGCCTGATGAAGTGCTGAATCTGCTGGCAGTGGAACTGAGAACCCAGTATTATGATCCGGCGGCGAAAAGAAAAAAACGGGAAGATATGGTAAGGCAGACGATCGCCTGGTATTTTCGCGGCGGTACAGGGGCAGTCTTGACAGAATATCTGGCGACACTGTATCAGGGAGGCAGGCTGAAGGAATGGTACGACTATGGAGGAGACCCCTATTTTTTTAAAGCGGTTGTAGAGCTTGCCCTTGATGATGAGATAAGGCCTGGAGATGGGGAAAGGATTACAGAACGCATTAATACTTACAAAAATGTTCGTTCCTGGCTGGAAGATCTTGCGTTTCATATCGGAGCAGATTTTTCTGTTCCAATTTCATACAGAAATGAGGTCCGCTTCAGTACTGGATTTTATCCACGGTACAATCTGGGGTATTTGAAACTGGATGGCAAGTGGAAGCTGGATGGAACCAGGAAGCTAAATGGATATGACAGTAATACTCTTCTGGATTTCTACCCGGTAAGGATACAGATAGCGGCAGCAGGAGCCATTGAGGCTAAGGGGAAACTGTTAGAGTTCCACATTACGGCTGCCGCAGGAAAGCCGTCAGAAAGCCGTCAAGAAATTACCGTGGGTGTGGAAGCGGAGGAACTGGCGGGGACGCAGGAAGGGATAAGATGTCAGGGCTCCACCGCCTGCCTGGTGAGGACAGAGAGCCAGATGACGAAGCGGTGGTATTTGGATGGGAGCAGGAAGCTGGATGGAAAATGGAAATTGGACGGCGGAACTTATGTTTTGTGAGGGTTCGCTGATAAGAGATTTTGACGGCGGCCGGTTTTAGAACAGAGCGGTCGGGAAAGGATGGAAGAATGGCAGACAGCAAGGGAGTTATTACACTGATAGGAAGAAAGAAGCTCTGTATGGCTCATTCGGGGGACGCAGAGCTGCCGAAGATTGTAAAGATGGCCTGGGGAGACGGAGGTGTGGATGAAAGCGGAGAACCGAAGGCTACAACAGGAAATGAAGTGGGGCTTTATAATAAGCTGCTGGAAAAAGAGATTGAGGGACACACTTATACGAATGAGGAGCAGACCACCTGCAGATATTCCGGCACATTGGAGGCTGGGGAACTGACAGGAAAGGAAATTTCTGAAATGGGACTTTTGGACGAGGACGGAGATCTGATTGCCTACCGGACGTTTCGCCGGAAGGGAAAGGATGAGGATATTCCTCAGTCTTATGACATGGACGAAATTTTCTAAACGTGACAGGAGGGAAATTACAATGGGAAATGTAGTGATTCAGAATCCGCCGCAGTATACAGAGCAGATTCCCAAGTGGGATCGGGAGACCCTGGCGGATGGAGAGGCGATGGGCCAGGTGATTGAGCAGCTGGCTAACAATGATGCTTATCTGAAAAAAGAGCTGGAGCGTCAGGAGCATGTGGAGCTGATCACCCTGACGGCAGCAGGATGGACGGAGGAATCGGGGCTTTTTGTCCAGAGTGTTGCGGTATCGGGTGTTCAGGGGGACATGGATCTCCGCCTGTTCAGCGGGCTGGAGGACAGCGCAGATGTGGAAGAAAGGAAGGCTTACAAGAAAGCGTTTGGGATTGTGAGCGGCGGAACCGGAGTGACAGGAGATGGAACCGTTACGTTCAAGGTGGACAAGAAACCGGCGACAGACCTTACGATAGGATTGGAGGGAGTGTAGATGGGAAGAATATGGCTGCCTGGAGGCGGCGGTGGCGGAGCCTCCAGCGATGACTGTACTTTAATGAGGGCTGCTGTGCCGGCCGGAATGAAGGCCGTGACAGCGGACTCAGATGACGAGGCAATGGAAGGAACTCTGAATCCAGATACCACGCTGGCTGACTCGCAGGCTTTGTCTGGACAGACGTTTTTGAAGTGGAATCCTCAGACGAAGCTGTTTGAGAAAAGAACGGGGAGCATGGCGAATAGGGGGGCAGTGAGTCAGTCGCTTGCCATCAACGGCAGCTACACGATCCCAGCGGGGTATCATAACGGAAGCGGTAAGGTGACGCAGAGTATCCCAACCAAGGGAGCGCAGACGTATACGCCAGGGACGGCGAACCAGACGATTGCGGCAGGGCAGTATCTGACAGGGGCACAGACAATTAAGGGGGATCCGAACCTGAAGCCGGAGAATATTCGAGAGGGCGTTACTATATTCGGTAAGAGGGGAACTGTTGTAGAGTATAAAACCCCTACAAATATGCCTAGTTATGAAGGAACTCTAACATATCATAACGGCACTGCAACTGTAAACAATGGTACAAATTATTTAAGAATAGAACAAAATGCTTTTCAAGGTGCAAAATCTATAGCAAGATTCAATACTGCTGTTAACCTTAGTGGTTGGAATTATATAAATATAAAAGTATCTTCATTAAGGGTGTATAAAGCTTATATAGGAATAAGTAAAAATACTAATTTGCAGGGTTTTTCTTTTGATACTCAATGGGTTGGAACAAACCCGAATGCAGAGGGAGACGTTAAATTAAATCTAAGCTCTTTCAGCGGAATTTATTACTTGTATATAGGAATGGAGACATCAACCGACCCAGGTAGAACTGGCCATGTAACTGTGCAAGATATTACTTTTTCGACTCAATAAGAGAGGTAAATATATGAAAATCTATGTAAATGAAAATCACGAGATTCAGGCCGTCAGAGTCAATGACACTGGCGACGAAACCTTAAAAGAATATGAAGTGCCTGACGATTATTTTAATGGCTGGTGTGACACAGTCATCAAAGGCTATTGTCACCGGGTCAATGAGGACGGATCGGTTGCTACATACCCATACAAGGATTTTGAGCTACTCATGGCAATCCAGCAGGAACACGACCTGCAGGCGAGGAAAACGACCGAGCTGCAGCTTGCCCTTGCTGAAATGTACGAGAGTATGGAGTTGTAAATCGTGGTTAAAGTATATGCGGATTTGATTGAAAAGGGACTGAGAACGCTTGAACAGGTTCCGGAAAGAATCAGAGAAGGAGTGAAAGAAGAGCTGGAACGGCGAGGTGTTCTGCCGGTAAAATAGGATAGCGCAGAAACAGAATCTATGCTATACTCTCCCTGTTACCGCCTCCTAGACTGGTACGGAAGGGAGGTGAATCGCATGGAATATATTGCTTCTCTTATTGTCACTGTTGTGGGTCGTGTAAT
>JAHZAR010000071.1:0-2441 GCA_019423835.1 Clostridiales bacterium
CGCTGGAAGATGTGTTAAGCATCTACCACAAGGAGAAGCCTCTCGGCGTCATCGCCCAGTTCGGAGGCCAGACACCGCTGAATCTGGCTGCAGATCTGAAAAAGTACGGTGTAAACATTCTGGGAACCACACCGGAAACCATCGACATGGCTGAGGACAGAGATCTGTTCCGCGCCATGATGGATAAGTTAAATATTCCGATGCCGGAGTCAGGAATGGCTGTCAATGTGGAGGAGGCCCTGGAGATCGCCAACAAGATCGGCTATCCGGTCATGGTTCGTCCTTCCTATGTATTAGGCGGACGGGGAATGGAGGTTGTGCACGATGACGAGGCCATGGCGTTCTATATGCAGCAGGCTGTAGGCGTGACACCGGACCGTCCTATCCTGATCGACCGTTTCCTGCACCACGCTACAGAGTGTGAGGCAGACGCCATCAGCGACGGTGAGAATGTATTCGTACCGGCTGTTATGGAGCATATCGAGCTTGCCGGAATCCACTCCGGTGACTCCGCATGTATCCTTCCGTCCAGAAATCTGACCATGGATCAGGTAGAGACAATCAAGGACTACACAAGCAGGATTGCAAAGGAAATGCACGTAGTAGGCCTTATGAACATGCAGTACGCCATTGAGGACGGCGAGGTTTACGTCCTTGAGGCAAACCCGAGAGCGTCCAGAACCGTGCCGCTGGTATCCAAGGTATGCAACATCAAGATGGTGAAGCTGGCAACTGACATCATGACATCCCACCTGACGGGACGTCCGTCTCCGGTGCCGGAGTTAAAGGAGAAGAAGATTCCTCACTACGGCGTGAAGATGCCTGTATTCCCGTTCAAGATGTTCCCTGAGGTTGACCCGGTATTAGGACCGGAGATGCGTTCCACAGGAGAGGTTCTCGGCATGTCTCCGAACGTGGGAGAGGCAATCTACAAAGCACAGGAGGCTACACAGACAAGGCTTCCAAGTGAGGGTACCGTCCTTTTAAGTGTCAACGATATGGACAAGCCAGAGTTAATCGAGGTTGCCAAGGGCTTCTATGAGTGCGGCTTCAAGCTCATGGGAACAGGCAGAACCTACGATATTATGAAGGCAGCAGGCCTTCCGGCAGAGAAGGTGGCAAAGATTGACGAGGGACGTCCGAACGTACTGGACAAGATCACAAACAAGGCCGTAAATATTATCATCAATACTCCTCTCGATAAGAAGGGACTTGGCGATGACAGCTACATCAGAAAGGCAGCCGTAAAGGGCAAGATTCCTTACTTCACCAACATGGCTGCAGCAAAGGCTACCGTTCAGGCTCTGAAGACTATCAAGAAGAACGGACATCTGGGCGTGAAGTCCTTACAGGAGTTCCACAGCGAGATTAAGGAGTAGTAAAGTTAACAGCCGTCTGCGCGGCAAAGATAAACAGAAAACAGGGGCGGCTCTCTGCGGGAAAAGCAGGGAGCCGCCCCTGTTTTCTGTCTGTTATTTAAAATCTCTGCTTTTTACTGGAAGCCGCCTTCTGTCTTCCTGCAGGCAGCACTTCACCTGCTTTGAATTGTAAAGCAGAAGAAAAAAATAAAAAACGTCTCATCTGAAACTTTTGGAGGGATAAACTTATCTATATAAATAGAAACAGATCATTACTGATAAGATTTGAGACAAAGGGGTACCCATGAAACAGACGCTGTATGAGCTGCTGGTCAGCTATATTGTAGAAAACCAGAATCAATTTTACCGGGTGGCATACAGCTACGCCAGAAACCAGGAGGATGCTCTGGATATTGTCCAGAATGCGGTCTGCAAAGCTCTCGAGTCCTGCAAAAACATAAGAAATGCCGATGCAGTGAAAACCTGGTTTTACCGGATATTGATAAATGAAAGTCTGGCAGTGATAAAGCAGAGAAAAAAGGAATTCCTGTCAGGCGATAACCCTCAGAAAGAGGAGGCCTGCTATGAAAAAGGTTATGAACAGCAGGATGACATCAAAGAGGAGCTGGACAGACTGGAGGAAGATATGCAGGTGATTATCAGGCTGAGGTTTTTTGAGGAGCTGTCATTAAAGGAAATTTCAGAGATCACAGGCCTGAATCTGAATACCGTGAAAACAAAGCTTTACCGGGGACTTAAGCTTCTCCGGGAAAATATTCAGGAGGTGAGCGGATGGGAAGATTAGAAAATATGAAGTCGGAATATGACAATATACCGATACCGGAAGAGCTGAATGCCAGAATCCAGAAGGAGATAGACAAATCAGGGAAACGTCTGGCTCAGGAGAAGAAGATTCTGAGCATCAGGAGAAGAGGCGGGATCAGAAAAGCTGCAGCCGCGGCAGCCGCCGTCTGTGTCGTATTTACAGCAGCGCTTAACACGAGTACAGCTTTCGCTGAGGAGGCGGCACAGCTTCCTGTCATCGGGACACTGGCGAGGGTGCTGACGTTCCGGACTTATGAG
>JAHZAR010000071.1:2451-14568 GCA_019423835.1 Clostridiales bacterium
TCTGAACAAGATGGAATCGGAATTTCCGTGGAAGTTCCTACAGTTGATATGATTCAGACAGATACGGGAATTAAGGCTGATGAAGTGAACCGGGAGATCTTTAATCTTTGCAGACAGTATGCAGACGAGGCTGTATCGCGGGCCGAAGAGTACAGAAAGGCCTTCCTGGACACGGGAGGAACGGAGGAAGAGTGGGAGGCTCACAACATACAGATTCAGGTGGGCTATGAGATTAAATCCCAGACAGATCAGTATCTCTCCTTTATCGTAAGAGGAACGGAGAACTGGACTGCCGCCTACAGCGAGGCGAGGTATTACAATATTGATGTCAATACGGGAAAGATGGTCACCCTGGAGGATCTGCTGGGAAGCGATTATCTCAGAATCGCAGATGAGAGCATAAGACAGCAGATAAGCAGCAGGCAGGAAGACGGAGAGGTATTCTGGCCAGCAGAGGAAGGCGGATTTGCAGGTATTTCAGAGAATGCGAAATTCTATATCAATGAAAATGGAAATCCTGTGATTGTCTTTGAAAAGTATGAGATCGCACCCGGTTCGTCCGGTGAGATAGAATTTGAAATTGGAGGATGAAAAAATGAGAAAATCAAAATTTACGGCAGCAGCAGTGATTATGGGGATCGCGGTAACAGGTCTTGCCATGACAGGATGTGCAGGAAAAACAGAGCCTGCTGAGACAACTGCTGCACAGGAGACCGCAAAGATGGAGGAGCTTCAGCCTGCAGAGAGCATGGAAGAGACAGAGGCGAAAACAGAGGCAGCCGGGGAGGAGACTAAGAGCGAAAACGCTGAGGCAGCTGAAAAGCCGCAGGCAGAGGCCCGGGCTGAGAACGGCAGCACCGGCGGATATGAGGATAACTTTGCCGTTGACAGAGCAGCGGCAGCTGAGTTTGCAGCTCAGATCAAGGAGGCAGTGGCAGCAAAGGATCTGGACGCTTTAGCAGAGCTTACAGCGTTCCCGGTTTACGTAGGCCTTCCCGATGTAGGAGCGGTGGAAACGAAGGAGGACTTCCTTGCGCTGGGTGCTGACGCAGTGTTTACTGACGAGCTTGTATCCTCTGTGGCAAATGCAGATACGGAGAATATGCAGCCCAGCATGGCGGGATTTTCCATCTCAGACGGAGGCAAGGCAAATATTAACTTTGGCGTGAGAGACGGAGTTCTGGCAGTGAGCGGAATCAACTACTAAGTGATGAGGAGATGGAGGATTGGTTCAGAGGACAGGAGTTTTTATACCGCCGTATCTGCCAGATTGAGCTGGGAGAGGAACTGTCTATCAGCATAAATCCGGCTGTGGAAGAACTGAAATAGGAAAAAAGGTTAAGGGATTAATATAACGAAGAGGGGAGCTGTGGTTTGATGCAGCTCCCCTCTTCACTGTTTGGCTATTTTTAAATATTTCCAGGAATCGAGCTGGCTCCATTATCCAGTACACCTTGCTGTGGTTGGGCAATACAGGGCCTGAGGCGGCCATGCCTGTTATGGAAGGGAACAGCCATTATCAAGATGATTATGTTCGCCGGTGTAAAGAACGTAATCGCCTGTGACGAGTTTGGAATCCTCACAGAAAGAGGAAAGAAGGCGCAGAGGCTCGCAAGGCAGAGCTCGCGGGATTACAAACCTGGAAGAGCAGACCGGAACTCTGGCAGATGCCGTAAAGGGCGCTGATGTATTTATCGGTGTGCCTGCAGCCAATGCCCTGACTCCTGAAATGGTTCATACCATGGCACCGGCTCCCATTGTCTCTGCCATGGCAAACCCTGTTCCGGAGATTTCCTATGAGACAGCGGTGGCGGAGACCGTAGCTTCTGCAGCGAAAACAGGCAGACAGCCGGTGCGGACAGAACATTGTGAAACAGTCCGGAATGCAATCGGGAAGGAGAGAAAACCTAGAGTTTTTTTAAATAAACACAAGAAACACATAGAAAAATCCGATAACACCAGGCTGCTCACAGCGGGGGTCTGTAATTGACATGGCCGACGCCGCTGTCTTATAATAAAAAAAGTTGGTATAAGATATGCTGTATGGCAGTCTGAAGAACTGGACAGGCCGGGAGGCCCGGAAATTTTACGAAAACAGGAGGCAAAAGCAATGAAGCAGCTTGACATGAGGGGAAAGGCATGCCCGATGCCGGTAATTGAGACAAAGAAAGTGTTGGAGGAAGTCAAAAAGGCAGAAGAGGTAAAGGTTCTGGTGGACAATGAGATTGCAGTCCAGAACCTGACTAAACTGGCCGGACATGAGGGAATGCAGGTTGTAAGTGAAAAACATTCTGACAAGGAATTTGAAGTGACCTTTCTTCCGCCAGAAGGCGGAGCTGGCGGACAGGATGTGCCGGTGGAGAAGGTGCTGGCTGACTGCGCTGACTGCAGCGTGCCGGCAGAGCCGGAGAACGGGATTGCCAGAGGAAGAGTGGTTGTCATCGCCTCGGATCGGATGGGAGAGCCGGAGGAGGAGCTGGGAAAAATCCTTATTAAGGGATTTATCTATGCAGTGAGCCGCCAGGAGCCTCTGCCTGAAACAGTAATTTTTTACAACGGCGGGGCGAAGCTGACAGCGGAGGGAAGCGAATCCGTGGAGGATCTGAAGTATATGGCTGAGCAGGGTGTTGAGATCCTCACCTGCGGAACCTGCCTCAAGCATCTGGGCCTGGAGGATAAGCTCCAGGTTGGCTCTGTGTCCAATATGTATGAGATCGCAGAGAAGATGACAGGCGCCAGAGTAGTTGTAAGACCATAGATAAGATGCGGTACAGAAAGTCATATGCCTTCCGGCATATGACTTTTTCCGGCTGTGCCCCGGTGCGGCGTGTTCTGACGGGGCGGGATACCTGAATGCGGGAGAACACGTGCCGGTTCTGTGCTTCTGCAAGGCCGAAAGACTGTCTGAATTGCCAATTCGTCCTGATTTGACAAATTTGACAGCCTTTTTTGACATTTTTGTAAAAAACCCATGAATTATGCAGAATGCCCCCCTGGAATTGTTGTGTGAAAGTTAAAAAAACATAAAAAAAGTGCTTTATTATTCGGTGTATTTGACGTATAATAGAGCTTGCTAAACAGCAGACAGACAGAGGAACTGTATGCTGAAAACAGAAGGACAACAGGAGAATGGAAGATGTATTTGCTAGTTACAAACAACCGTCTGTGTTTTGAAAAATATAAGGACAGAGTCAGGGTAGACTATCTGGAGGATGGATCCTATCTGGATGTGCTTGTGAGAGCCAGGGACTATGTCCAGAAAGGCAGCAGGATAGAGACACATCCGATGGCCGGAAGCATAAAACCGAACCAGACGCCGTTCCGCTCTGTGCTTCTGTCTGACAGAAAAATGGACGGAGATGAGCTTATTGAAAATGAACTGATGATTGAGGATGCAGTGCTCATGACGAGGAAATTCCTCAGTGATCATCCGGTAAGAAACTGGGATGAGTCGATTACAGACGACTTCAGGCAGGTCGATCTGGAGCTGATCAGCGGAGCCATTGACCGGGTTGTCTGACAGGACAGTCCGGAACTGTGCAGAAAGGCAAAAAAAACGGCTGAGACAATTTTGAAAGAGAGGTTTGCCACTGTTTGACATGAAAATTGCCAGAAAAGTTGTCATTTGACAGAGGAGAATTGGCAAACAGGACTGCCTGCACTGTCAAAATGGCAGGGAATCCCTCAGACACCTGGGAAAGAGGGCAGGAAAAATTCAAATTTCAAGAAGTGAAACCCTCGAAAACAGCTGAAAAATGCAGGTAAAAACACAAAGTTTTACTAAGAGGAAAAAAAGTTTTTACTAGCAGTTATGGATTTTTGAAAATATGGCATGTTACTTGCTATATTTATAAAGCGAAGAGAAATTCTTCTGCCGCAAAAATACAAATTTTAAAGAAAGGGAGGTCAGGCATTCATGAAACTTGAATTAGGGATTATTCCCGTAAAAGACATCCAGTTTGGTCCGGAGTCCAAAGTGGAGAATGGAGTTATCTATGTGAATGCAGATGAGTTAAAGGCTCTTCTCCTTGAGGATGAGAACCTGAAATCTGTAGAGCTTGACATTGCGAGACCGGGAGAGAGTGTCCGCATTATGCCTGTAAAGGATGTTATTGAACCAAGAGTTAAGGTAAGCGGAGAGGGAGCCATGTTCCCTGGCATGATTTCCAAGGTTGCCACTGTGGGAAGCGGAAGGACCAATGTTCTTCGCGGCTCCGCTGTTGTCACAACAGGAAAGATTGTTGGTTTCCAGGAGGGAATCATTGACATGTGCGGAACTGGCGCAGAGTATACGCCATTCTCCAAGTTAAACAACCTGGTTGTTATCTGTGAGCCGACTGACGGAATTGAGAAGCACGCTCACGAGAAGGCTGTCCGCATGGCAGGCTTAAAGGCTGCTGACTATGTTGGAAAGCTGGCTAAGGACATCGAGGCCGAGGAGATTGAGACATACGAGACAGAGGATATTAAGGAAGGAATCGAGAAGTATCCGAACCTGCCGAGAGTCGCTTATGTATTAATGCTTCAGAGCCAGGGACTTATGCACGATACCTATGTATATGGCGTAGATATGAAGCAGTCCCTGCCCACTATCATCAACCCGACAGAGACCATGGACGGCGCTATCTTAAGCGGCAACTGTGTATCTGCCTGTGATAAGAACACATCCTACCATCACTTAAACAATCCGGTTATCAAATCCTTATTTGAGCAGCACGGAAAGACATTAAACTTCGTAGGTGTTATCATCACAAACGAGAACGTATACCTGGCTGACAAGATGCGTTCTTCTGACTGGACATCCAAGCTGTGCAAGTGGTTAGGCGTTGACGGCGCTATCGTTTCCCAGGAGGGATTCGGAAACCCGGATACAGACCTTATCATGAACTGCAAGAAGATTGAGGCTCAGGGCGTTAAGACTGTTATCATCACAGATGAGTATGCAGGACGCGACGGCGCTTCCCAGTCCCTGGCAGATGAAGATGCAGCAGCAGATGCAGTTGTTACAGGCGGAAATGCAAATATGGTTATCACACTGGAGCCGAAGGACAAGGTAATCGGATATCCTGAGGTTGCAGACATTATTGCAGGCGGATTCGACGGAAGCCTTCAGGCTGACGGCTCTATCGTGGCAGAGCTTCAGGTTATCACCGGAGCAACCAACGAGATGGGCTTCAACAAGTTAAGCGCTAGATAGGAGGAAATCATGGGAAAACTGAAATTTGTTCATTATATTAATCAGTTTTTCGCAAATATCGGCGGCGAGGAGAAAGCTGACTACCAGCCAGAGGTAAGAGACGGAGCTGTAGGCCCTGGTCTTGCATTCAATCAGGCGTTTGGTGAGGAAGCTGAGATCATCGCTACGGTTATCTGCGGAGACTCTTACTTCAATGAGAACGTAGACTCAGCAACAGAGACAGTTCTCAATATGATTAAGGAGAAAGCACCGGACGGCGTTATCTGCGGCCCTGCATTCAATGCCGGACGTTACGGTGTTGCCTGCGGTACAGTCGCAGCAGCCGTTAAGGAGAAACTTGGACTTCCTGTTGTTACAGGTATGTACAAGGAGAATCCGGGTGCTGATATGTACAAGAATAAAGTATATATCTGTCCTACCAAGAACAGCGCAGCAGGCATGAGAGCAGCTGTAAAGTTAATGGCTCCTCTGGCTCTGAAGCTGGTTAAGGGCGAGAAGATTGGTTCTTCCAAGGAAGACGGATATATGCCGAACGGCATCCGTGTAAACTTCTTCGAGGACAAGCCAGGCGCACAGCGTGCCGTTGAGATGCTTGTAAAGAAGTTAAACGGCAAAGAGTATGAGACAGAGTATCCGATGCCAAGCTTCGACCGCGTAGCTCCTGGCCCGGCGGTTACAGATATGGCTCACGCCAAGATCGCCTTAGTTACCTCCGGAGGTATCGTTCCGAAGGGCAACCCGGATCACATCGAGTCCTCCAGTGCTTCCAAGTACGGTCAGTATGATATCGAGGGCGTGATGGATCTGACAGAGGAGACATACGAGACTGCACACGGCGGATACGATCCGGTATACGCTAACCAGGACGCAGACCGTGTTCTTCCGGTGGACATCGTTGAGGAGTTCATCAAGGAGGGCAAGATCGGCAGCCTTCACAAATATTTCTATACCACAGTTGGTAATGGAACAGCAGTAGCAAATGCAAGCAAGTTCGCTAAGGAAATCGGACAGAAACTGGTTGATGACCATGTTGACGCGGTTATCCTTACCTCTACCTGAGGCACCTGTACACGTTGCGGTGCAACGATGGTAAAAGGCATTGAGGCCTATGGAATTCCTGTAGTTCATATTGCGACAGTAGTTCCGATTTCTTTAACAGTTGGAGCAAACAGAATTGTTCCGGCCATTGCTATTCCTCATCCACTTGGAAACCCTGCTCTTTCCCACGAGGAAGAGAAAGAGATTAGAAGAAAGATCGTTGGAAAGGCTCTGGAAGCGTTACAGACTCCGGTGGACGGCCAGACGGTTTTTGAATGGAAGTAATCTGAAAGCGGAACGGTACGCTTTCTGATGAAGATAATTTGCAGCTTAGTGAAAGGCGCTGCAAAGGTTATTTGAGGATTCCTCCCGTCTGAGATGCCGGTTGGCTTCAGCCATGGGCGTTTCAGGCGGGGGTGAAGATAAATTACCGCAAATTTGCGGCAGCTTTAAGTTGCGAAGGGAGAAATTGACATGGGCAAGATTTATGACGTAATTATTTTAGGTGCTGGTCCGGGAGGACTGGCTGCCGGTCTGTATTCTGGAAGATACCGCCTGGATACTCTCGTAATTGAGAAGGCAAAGGACGGCGGGCAGATTGCCATTACAGACGAAATCGAAAACTATCCTGGACAGATGGTAGAGGGCGAGAGCGGCCCATCCTTAATCGAGCGTATGACAAAACAGGTTGAGAAGTTCGGCGCAGAGCGCGTGACAGACACAATCAACAAGGTTGAGTTAGAGGGCCCGGTTAAGAAGCTGTACGGAACCAAGGGTGAATATCAGTGCAAGTGCCTGATCATTGCAACCGGCGCATATCCGCGTCCAATCGGCTGCAAGAGAGAGGGAGAGTTTGTAGGCAAGGGAGTTTCCTTCTGCGCTACCTGTGACGCCAACTTCTTTGAGGGCTTCGAGGTATTCGTAGTCGGCGGCGGAGATTCTGCTGTCGAGGAGGCTATGTACCTGACCAAGTTTGCGAGAAAGGTAACCATCATCCACAGAAGAAACGAGCTGCGCGCTGCCAAGTCCATCCAGGAGAAGGCATTCAAGAATCCGAAGCTGCACTTTATGTGGGATACTGTTGTAGACGGCCTTGAGGGCGACGGACTTCTGTCCGCCATGACAGTAAAGAACGTCAAGACAGGCGAGATCACGAGAATCGAGGCAGATCCGGAGGACGGAATGTTCGGCGTATTCGGATTTATCGGATACATACCAAGAACTGATCTGTTTGAAGGTATGCTTGACATGGAAAACGGCTATATTAAGACCGACGACAACATGCATACCAATATTCCGGGCGTTTTTGCGGCAGGAGATGTCCGGGTTAAGTCATTAAGACAGGTAGTAACAGCAGCTGCTGACGGCGCTATCGCTGCTCAGCAGGCTGAGAAATACATTTCCGAGATGGAATAAAGGACAGTTGAGCGCACGGAAGTGCGCGAAACTGTCCGCTACCCGAACAGAGCGAAGCGGAGTTTGGGTTTCCCGAAGAAATATCATTTTTTAGAGAGGGTGAAAGAAAATGGTTGATTTAACGAAGGAAAACTTTGAAGAAGAAGTTTTAAAGGCAGAGGGAACTGTTTTAGTTGATTTCTACGGAGATGGCTGTGTTCCATGCCAGGCTTTGATGCCACACATCCATGCGATGGAGGATGTTTACGGAAAGGACATCAAGTTCACTTCCCTGAACACAACAAAGGCACGCCGTCTGGCTATTGGCCAGAAGGTATTAGGTCTTCCGGTTATCGCTATCTACAAGGGCGGCGAGAAGGTTGCTGAGTGCGTAAAGGATGACGCAACACCGGAAAACGTGGAGGCCATGATCAAAGCCAACCTGTAACAGGCAGGCCTTTGGGGGCAGATATATCCGGGGAGACTGGAGAATGGCTGTCCTGTGCAGCGAAGACGCCGGCTGCAGCCGGAGCGAAATGCTGTACAAAAAACCTTGAAAAAACTGCTCATTTTTGAGCAGGACGATCTGGGCAAACCGTCTGGATTGTGATATAATAAGTCCGCTAGAAACCGCTTCGGCGGTGTCTATAAAAATTTACAAAGAAGGAGGAATCGGAAATGGCAATTTTAAACGGTAAAAAGGCCATTATCATTGGCGACCGCGACGGAATTCCGGGACCGGCTATTGAAGAGTGTGTCAAGACAGCCGGAGCCGAGGTTATTTATTCCTCTACGGAGTGCTTCGTCTGAACGTCCGCAGGTGCCATGGATCTGGAAAACCAGAAGAGAGTAAAAGATTTTGCAGAGCAGTACGGTCCGGAGAATGTAGTAGTAATTCTCGGAGCAGCAGAGGGTGAGGCAGCAGGCCTTGCCGCTGAGACTGTAACAGCAGGAGATCCGACTTTCGCAGGTCCTTTGGCAGGAGTCCAGTTGGGACTTACCGTATACCACATCTGTGAGGATGAAATCAAGGCAGAAGTAGATCCTGGTGTTTACGACGATCAGATCAGCATGATGGAGATGGTTATGGATGTCGACGACATTCACAACGAGATGTCTTCCATCCGTGATGAGTATTGTAAATACCTCTAATTGAGTGCGCGCAGGCGCCCTCATAAATTTCCCGGCGGGCTTTGTTCTGCCGGGAAATTGTTAAATAGGGGAAAATTTCCCGCTGCGTCCTGGAATTTCCGGCAGGCGCAGAAGACAGAAGAGAAAAGTGTTTAGTTAGTCAAAAAATGATTATTAATTATCATATATGAGGTGAATAACATGGGCGGGTATCCTGTTTTAAAAGGTGCAAGCTATGTGCTTGCAGTTGTTCCGGATATGGTTCTTGAGAATGGAACAACACAGACGACAGAGAAGATTGTGAATCCTGATTCTGAATACTTAAAGGAGCTTCCAAAGCATTTAAGAAGCTACGAGGACGCAGTTTCCTACCTTCCAAACCAGATTTATATTGGAAATGAGAAGCCTGAGGCGCTCAGAGGAATTGAGTTCCCGTTCTTCAACACAAAGTGGGAGAATGCCAAGAGAGACGGCAAGTACGGTCAGATTATGCCGCAGGACGAGTTCTACGGACTGATGCAGATCTGTGATGTATTTGAGCTTGTATATCTTGAGAAGAATTTTGCCGCTTCTGTTAAGGAGAAGTTAGCTGCTCAGGATCTGCTGACAGAGGAGCAGCTTGCCTTACTGGACAGAAACGAGAGCACAGAGGAGGATATTAAGGCCTTAGTAGAGAATGAGCACTCAGAGGGACTTTACAACGGCGGTAAGCTGGTAGGAGCCGTAAAGAGAGCTCACGATGTTGACGTAAACCTGTCTGCTCATACCATGCTTGAGAACATTGTTGCAAAGGCATCCAGCGTGCTGGCTCTGATCGAGCTGGTAAAGAAGGCCGGCGTGAAGGCAGAGGATGTGGACTATGTCATCGACTGCTGTGAGGAGGCCTGCGGCGATATGAACCAGAGAGGCGGCGGCAACTTTGCAAAGGCAGCCGCTGAGGTAGCAGGCTTTACAAACGCGACAGGATCCGATGTGAGAGGCTTCTGCGCAGGCCCGGCACACGCTATTGTTCATGCGGCAGCTCTGGTACAGTGCGGCGCATTCAAGAACGTAGTTGTGACAGCCGGAGGATGTACAGCTAAGCTGGGCATGAATGCAAAGGATCACGTGAAGAAGGGTGTTCCGGTACTGGAGGACTGCGTTGCAGGCTTCTCTGTATTAATCAGCGCAAACGACGGTGTAAATCCGGTGATCCGTACAGATATTGTCGGACGCCACACAATCGGCACAGGCGCTGCTCCTCAGAATGTAATTTCTTCCCTGGTAACAGCTCCTCTTGAGGCTGCAGGGCTGAAGATTCTGGACATTGACAAGTACTCACCGGAGATGCAGAATCCTGATATTACAAAGCCGGCAGGAGCAGGTGATGTTCCGGAGGCAAACTACAAGATGATCGCCGCTTTAGGCGTAAAGAAAGGCGAGCTTCAGAGGACAGAGATCGCATCCTTTGTTAAAGAGCACGGCATGGTAGGCTGGGCCCCGACACAGGGACACATTCCGTCCGGCGTTCCGTACATGGGACCGTTAAGAGACGAGATTCTGGCAGGCGAGACAAAGCGCGCCATGATTATCGGAAAGGGAAGCCTCTTCCTTGGAAGAATGACAAACCTGTTTGACGGTATCTCCTTCGTTGTGGAGGCTAACGATGGCTCCGGCGCTGACGAGGGACAGGCTGTTGACGAGAAGCAGATCAAATCCATGATCGGCCAGGCTATGAGAGAATTCGCAAAGGGACTTCTGGAAGAGTAGAAAATATCTTGGAAAGGACGAAAAGCTATGTCTGAAGCAAAGATTAAGAAAATGATTGCAGAGACCTTTCTGGAAGTTGCGGATGCTCTTGAAACAGGCCGTTATGGTAAGAAGGCAGTCATCGGTTTCGCGTGCGAGGGAAGCGAGCACGGCCAGGAGAACATTGACAGGGCCTTTGAGCTGGCAGTGAGGAAGGGACTCACTCCCTACATGATCGAGGGAGAGGATACTCATAAAAAGATGGAGGAACTGCTGGAATCCGGCGAGATTGACGCCGCTGTTACCATGCACTATCCATTCCCGGTAGGTGTTTCTACCGTTGGAAAAATTATTACCCCAGGTATGGGAAAGGCCATGTATCTGGCCACAACTACAGGAACTTCTGATACAGACCGCGTGTCCGCCATGGTGAAGAATGCCATCTACGGTATTATTGCAGCCAAGGCAGACGGCATTGAAAACCCGACCGTCGGCATCGCCAATATCGATGGTGCGAGACAGACAGAGAAGTACCTGATCCAGTTAAAGGAGAATGGCTATGACATTCATTTCGCTGACTCTGCCCGCGCAGACGGCGGAATTGTCATGAGAGGAAATGACCTTCTGTCTGCATCTGCAGACGTTATGGTTATGGACTCCCTGACAGGAAACCTGATGACAAAGATTTTCTCCGCCTACACAACAGGCGGAAGCTATGAGTCATTGGGCTTTGGCTACGGCCCAGGTATCGGTCCGGACTTTGACAAGCTTGTCATGATCGTGTCCAGAGCATCCGGAGCTCCGGTTATCGCAGGCGCCATGGAGTTTGCCACAAACCTGATCAACCATGACTGGAAGAAGATCGTGAAGGATGAGTGGAAGAAGGCTGAGAAAGCCGGACTTAAAGCGATCCTTGACGAGATCAAGAAGGCCAACACAAAGAAAGCAGACGCAGACGAGGAAGTTGCCATGCCTCCAAAGGAGATCTGTACAGAGCAGATCCCCGGGATCGAGGTTATGGATCTGGAGGATGCAGTGAAGGTTCTCTGGAAAAACGGAATTTATGCGGAGAGCGGCATGGGCTGCACAGGCCCAATCGTGAGAATGGCTGCCGACAAGAAAGAGAAGGCAGTGGAACTTCTCACCGCAGCAGGATACATCGGGTAAGGTGTAAGGGGTGGGGCGGGAAAGAGAACGAAAGTTTTCTGTTCCAGCGAAGTCACATAAAACTTTCGTTCTCTTTCCCTTACCACTGCTTACGGGGGAGAAAAGACAGAGGGAAGAGAGGCTTGATGCACAGTTCCCCCTCCTGCCGGGAAGAGTGTAAAGTGGATAAAGGGAGGGGAAGGATGCAGTTTTTTTGTGACTTTTCCGGAACAAAAAAACTGCATCCTTTCCCGACCGCCCCCATTTACAAAATTTCCCCAAATTCCCCTAAATTGTTGACAGAAAACTGAATATATGATAGTATTTTACATGCTATGCAGAATGAGGAGGCAGATAGGTTGCTGGTGTGCCTCGCGGTCTTCAAAACCGTTGTGGGGAGTTAAGAGCTCCCCGGGTGGGTTCGATTCCCACCTCCTCCGTTTCTTTTTCATCTGGTAGTCATAAGGAAGGATAATATTGCT
>JAHZAR010000007.1:0-10633 GCA_019423835.1 Clostridiales bacterium
CCATCTCAACGGTTACCATGCATCCCAGAGGGCAGCCAATACAGATCAGTTCTCTCTTTTCCATCGTCCTACGCCTCCTCTATTTTCAGTGTTATCGTCTTTAAATCCGGGCAGCCCAGAAGCTGCTCTTTTTTAAAGGTTACATTCTCCATCTCTCCCGGCGCCACCACCGGACGTTTTCTGTGAATGACCCGCTCGTCGCCAAAGTACACGCTTACAAAGCAGTTCTTGTAGACATTGCCCACGCGGAAGCGCACAGTCAGAGAATCTGCCCTCCGCTCCGGATCGGTGTTCTTTGGAACGGTGTAGCGCACGCCTTCTGTGGGAATGAGGCGGATCTCTCTCTTGCTTCCCTCCGGAAGCACTCCCTTCACATACTTGGCCGCATTTTCGCCTGCCACAGCCGCCTCCTCAGACACATAGTCCACCAGATCGTGAACATGAAGTACATTTCCGCAGGCGAACACGCCTTCAATGTTTGTCTCAAGGCTCTCGTTGACGGCCGGGCCCGAGGTGACCGGCTCAATGTCCACGCCCATTCCGCGGCTTAATTCATTTTCCGGGATCAGCCCCACAGACAGGAGCAGGGTATCGCAGTCATAGTCCTCCTCTGTTCCGGGAATCGGTTTTCCCCTACCGTCCACCTGGGCCAGGGTGATGCCCGTAAGCCTCTCCTTTCCGCGGATCTCCACAACCGTATGGCTCAGCTTCAGCGGAATGCCATAGTCGTCCAGGCACTGGACAATGTTTCTCTTAAGTCCGCCGGAGTAGGGCATCAGCTCTGCCACCACCTTTACCTTGGCGCCCTCAAGGGTCATCCTCCTGGCCATGATCAGTCCGATATCTCCGGATCCAAGGATGACAACCTCACGGCCCGGCATGAAGCCCTCCATATTTACAAGGCGCTGAGCCGTTCCCGCCGAGTAAATTCCAGCCGGGCGGTAGCCGGGGATATTCAGCGCTCCCCTGGCTCTCTCACGGCAGCCCATAGCCAGGATCACCGCCTTTGCCTGAATCTCAAACAGTCCCTCTTCCCGGTTCATGGCTGTGACAACCTTCTCGTGGGAGATATCGATAACCATTGTGTTCAGACAGTATTCAATCTGAAGCTCCTCCACCTGGTCGATAAACCGGCGGGCATACTCCGGCCCTGTCAGCTCCTCCTTGAAGGTGTGAAGCCCGAATCCATTGTGAATGCACTGGTTCAGGATTCCTCCCAGCTCCTTATCCCTTTCCAGAATCAGGATGCTGTCAATCCCGTTTCTCTTTGCGGCAGCGGCCGCAGCCAGCCCGGCAGGGCCTCCTCCTATAATGACAATATCATATGATTTCATGGCGTCCCCCTCCTTACAGTCTGTCCTTATTGGTTCCCACTACAATCCTGGAATCGCCGCCTGACTTCGTAACCTCGTACATGCTGATCTTAAGCTCTCTTGCCAGGATGTCCATGGTTCTCGGTGAACAGAAGCCTGCCTGGCAGCGGCCCATTCCCGCCCTGGTGCGGCGCTTCACTCCGTCTAAGGACCTGGCTCCCAGCGGTCTGTGGATGGCGTCAAGAATCTCTCCCTCTGAGATCGTCTCACAGCGGCAGATAATATTTCCGTAGGCAGGCTGCTCCTTGATCAGTCTGCTTCTCTCCTCCTTGGACAGAGATTTGGGATCCAGGATTCCCTTTCTGGTGGCAATGAAATTGTCCTTTTCCTTCAGTCCGGCCTTTTCCCTCAGAATGTCAGCTACCATCTTTCCGATGGCCGGGCTGCTGGAAAGTCCCGGCGATTCAATTCCTGCACAGTCGATGAAGCCTCTGCAGTCGGGAAGCTCCCTGATGATAAATTCATGGTGATCCTCATGGGCACGCAGTCCCGCAAAGGATGTGATAACCTGGCGCATGGGAATGTTGTTCACACTGTTCTGCGCCTTCTCAATTACCTCGTCGAGTCCCTCTCTGGTCGTGTTTGTCCCTTCCTTGTCGTCAATATCGATGGCAGTGGGGCCGAGAAGCAGGTTGCCGTGAATCGTCGGCGTGACGAGGATTCCCTTTCCGAACTTTCCGGGGAGGGTAAATACAGTCTTATCCACCAGATTGCCCGCTGTGCGGTCCAGCAGACAGTAATCGCCGCGCCTTGGCGTGATATGGATCTTCTCCTCACTCACCATGTTGTGGAATTTATCTGCGTACACGCCTGCCGCATTTACCACAAATCTGGACTTTAACACGCCGTTGTTCGTCTGAAGCTCAAAGGTTCCGTCCTCCGTCTTCTTAATATCCTGAACCTCTGTGTTGAATTTGAATTCCACACCGTTCATATTGGCATTTTCAGCCAGGGCGATCGTTAATCCGAAGGGACATACAATTCCTCCTGTAGGCGCATAGAGAGCTGCCACCGCGTTGTCCGTGATGTTGGGCTCCATCTCCTTTAACTCTTCCCTGTTCAGAATCCGAAGCTCCTTCACTCCATTTTGAATTCCCCGCTCATAGAGGGCCTGAAGGTTCGGCAGCTCCTCCTCATGGAGACAGAGAACCAGAGAGCCGTTTCTCCTGAAATGAAAGTCCAGATCCTTTGAGAGCTGTTCCATCATCTGATTTCCCTCCACGTTGAGTTTTGCCATCAGTGAGCCCGTGGCTGCGTCATATCCTGCATGAACAATGGCGCTGTTCGCCTTGGATGTGCCGCAGCAGACATCCTCCTCCTTCTCCACGACACAGAAGCTTCCCTGGTACCGTGACAGCTCTCTGGCCGACGCACAGCCGGAAACGCCTGCGCCGATAATAATAACATCATACATATTCCATTCCTCCTCGCTGCAGCCTGGCTGCAAAAAATGTTAGGGTATCGCCGGAAACTGCACCTGAGCCCATTTCCCGTGTTTCCAGTATCGGTTAGGGATGCTGCAGGAGCTCCTTCTTCCGCCGTTCTTTTTTCTAAGTCTGTAAAAATCAGACAGAAAAACGCCAGAATACGGGAAATTCTGCCGGTTTCTCTGATAAAAAAAGCCAGGCAAAAGAAACCAGCCTGTAAGCTGATGATTCCCTTGCCCGGCTCATCTCTCCATGCAATACCTATTCAATTAACTGAACGCACTCCGCGCGTTTCGGGAAACTCGAACTTTGCTTCGCTTCGTTTGAGTAGCGCACAACTGAACGCACTCCGCGCGTTTCGGGAAACTCGAACTCCGCTTCGCTTCGTTTGAGTAGCGCACAACTGAACGCACTCCGCGCGTTCAGTTGTGCTTTACCACGGAATAGCTCCGTATAATAATACGGCGATGATGGCGCCAATGATCGGGCCAACTACCGGAACGTATGCGTAACCCCAGTTGGAATCGCCTTTGCCCTGAATCGGGAGAACTGCGTGGGCAATTCTCGGGCCGAGATCACGGGCCGGGTTGATGGCATATCCTGTCAGACCGCCCAGGGACATGCCGACGGATACGATGATTCCGAATACAAGGAACTTATCCAGTCCAACTTCTGCTGCTCCCGGAACATTGCCGAGACCCTTGATGGCAAATACAAGGACGAATGTGCCCACTGCCTCAGACAGAATGTTGAGCGGCTTGTTGTCAATGGACGGTCCTGTGCAGAACACGCCCAGCTTTGTGCCTGCGTCCGGAGTAGCGTCAAACTGTCCCTTGAACAGGATGTATACCAGACAGGCGCCCACGAAGGCTCCTGCAAACTGAGCGATGATGTAGCCCGGAACAAGTGCCCAGTCAAAGCTTCCGTCAATGGCCAGGGCCAGAGTCAGCGCCGGGTTAAAGGAAGCGCCGGAAGCAGCTCCGAAGATAAATGCCGGAACCATTACCGCAAGGCCCCAGGCAAAGGTAATCTGGACAGAGCCTCCGCCCTTCATACCGGATTTGTTCAGATTCACATTGGCTACGACGCCGTCGCCCAAAAGGATCAGCATCATGGTTCCCAAAAATTCAGCTATATATGGCAGCATAAGATTTCCCCCTTTTCTTCTCCTGTCGCGGACGGCGGAGAGCAGGCTCCTGCCTTTTCAGAAAAACCTGCCGGCTTCCCGCCGTCCCATGTTCCATCCAAAAAATTCACACTGCAGCTGCCCTGCCGGCTTCGTGTGTCTCTCCCGCCTGCAGTTCCCCCGTGACTTCTGTCGGAATTAATCCTCCTTCGCCCATCCGAAGGAATACTTCACTGCCTTACTCCAGCCTCTGACCTTCTTATCTCTCTCCTCGGTCTCGATCTGCGGAGCGAATACACGGTCAATGGCCCAGTTTTTAATTACATCCTCTTTGCTTGCCCAGTATCCAACTGCAAGGCCTGCCAGATATGCGGCGCCCATGGCAGTCGTCTCTACGCATTTCGGACGGTGTACCGGAGCCTGGATAATGTCAGACTGGATCTGCATCAGCAGGTTATTCGCGCTGGCGCCGCCGTCCACCTTGAGTGCTTCCAGATGGATGCCGGAGTCAGCCTGCATCGCCTGCAGCACGTCGTTTGTCTGATAAGCCAGGGATTCCAGCGTTGCGCGGATGATATGATACTTGTTGACACCTCTTGTAATTCCTACAATTGTTCCTCTTGCATACTGGTCCCAGTGAGGAGCGCCGAGTCCTGTGAAGGCCGGAACTACATAGCAGCCGTTTGTATCCTTTACCTTCTTTGCCATATACTCGGAATCAGGAGCGGAGTCGATGAGTCTCATCTCATCTCTCAGCCACTGGATCGCTGCGCCTGCAACGAAGATGGAACCCTCCAGGGCGTAATTTACCTTTCCGTCAAGTCCCCATGCAATGGTAGTTACAAGTCCGTTTTTGGAGAATACCGGCTTTTCCCCTGTGTTCATCAGCATAAAGCAGCCGGTTCCATATGTATTTTTCGCCTCGCCCGGGTTAAAGCAGGTCTGTCCGAAGAGAGCGGACTGCTGATCGCCTGCTGCGCCGCCAATCTTAATGGGGCCGCCGAACCAGGACGGATCGGATTCACCGTATACGCAGCTGGATGGCTTGGCCTCAGGAAGCATACATTTCGGAATATTTAACTCTGCCAGGATCTCGTCATCCCACTGCAGTGTGTTGATATTGAACAGCATCGTTCTGGATGCGTTGGAGTAATCTGTCACATGAACGGCACCCTTGGTCAGCTTCCAGATCAGCCAGGTTTCCACTGTACCGAACAGAAGCTCTCCCTTCTCTGCCCTCTCTCTCACGCCCGGAACATTGTCCAGAATCCATTTTAACTTGGTTCCAGAGAAGTAGGCATCAATGACAAGGCCTGTCTTTTCTCTGAATTTGTCAGTCAGCCCCTTCTCCTTGAGGGAATCGCAATATTCGGAGGTACGGCGGCACTGCCATACAATCGCATTGTAAACCGGCTCTCCCGTTTCCTTATCCCAGACTATCGTGGTTTCACGCTGGTTTGTAATACCAATAGCGGCAATATCCTCTGCGGTCGCACCGATCTGAGCCATAGCCTCTACCGCAACGGAGAGCTGAGAAGACCAGATCTCATTTGCATTGTGCTCCACCCAGCCTGGTTTCGGGAAATACTGTGTAAATTCCTTCTGCGCCACACTGCACATCTCACCCTTTTCATTAAAAAGGATACACCTGTTGCTGGTTGTTCCTGCATCCAATGCCATTACATATTTTGCCATAAGAAACCCCTCCTTACATAATATAATTTTATGGTAGCATCTTTATTGTCATATGTCTTTAGACAATAATCTCCAATTGTTAAAACAGAACAACTTTAAGCTGTTTTTATCCTGTTTTTAGTGTACTTTTCCCCATTTTTTTCAGACGAAGCGGCGCATTTTGCGCAAATCAGCGAACATACCTGCAGAAGCTCCCTGAGATTCTGCGCATTCTGTTCCTTTGGGACCTTTCGGCAGGATACGTAGCGGAAAATATACTGGATCACCGAGGCGGTCAGAAAATCCACAAGCAGCTCCCTTCCCCCTGAGAGGCTCCTCGTTTCCCTCTCTGTCAGCATAGAGCCCACCAGGCGGCGGATCTGAGCCTCCACCGCGGGTTTCAGGTGATTTGAAACCCGTTCCCACTCCATCTCCTGAAGCATCTTTCTGTAGAACCATCTGTTTTCCTCTACTAAAGCCATGAGGTGCTCCAGCCAGTGGGAAAAGCTCTCCTCCTCCCGGTAGGCGATCTGGTCGATCAGCTCATACTGGCAGATCAGCTCGAGTACCTCATAGATATCCTGAAAGTGATAGTAGAAGCTCTGCCTCGTCATATGGCTTCGCTCCACAATGTCCTGAATTGTAATTTTTTTTAAAGGCTTTTCCGCCATCAGCTCCTTCAGCGCCTGAGCCAGCCTCCTCTTTGTATCTGACATCCAAAAGCCTCCTCTCAGATAAACCAGGTGTTCTGATTGGTAGATGAGATGGAAATGGCCCCGGCCTCAATCGCCGCGTAGATGTCTGCCTTCTCCGCAATCAGCCCTCCTGCAATCACAGGCGCAGATACCATTTTTGTAACCCTTGTTATAATTTTCGGCATGATCCCTGGAAGAATTTCCACAAAGTCGGGCAGAGCCGCCTCATACTGCTTCTTAATATTGTCAAATGCCATGGAGTCAATCACGAAAAACCGGAATACGGTTGCCATCCCCAGCTCCCTGGCCCTTCGGATAAACGGCAGCTTTGTGGAAATAATTCCGTCAGCTCTCGTATTCTGATGCAGGAAATCAACTGCTATCTCCTTTCCTGAAAGGCCCGATATCAGATCCACATGCACCATGGCAATTTTTTCCTTTTCCTTAATCCTCTTTACAATCTCCGGGATCCCGACGATATCCCCGTACAGCACAAACACAATCTGGATATCTGAGCTGAGGCACTTCTCAAGCCCTGCGTCATCCTTGACAGCCGCGATCACCGGACAGTCTGTCACTGTATCATAAAGTTTCTGTTCCATGTTCCCCCTTCCTTGCGTCTGCCGCCTGCTCTTCAGACAGTTCCAAGGGCATCTCCTGCCTGTACTGCTGTCTGAACTACTATATGCAGATTTTCCCACAGACATGCCGCCCACCCTTGAGCTGGGCGGTCTGCTTTTCTTTTGTAGGAAGATCCGCTCACGAAAAACACCTCTGTTTTCTGAAGAATCTGCCAGGAAAGAAACGAAACGGCACGTTCCCAGCGGACAGGTGCCTATCCATAGCGGAATGTTTTTGCTCCGCAGGGATCAGCATTCTTTGCTTTAACGCAGCAGGGCTTTCCTGCAGAGTAAAAAAGAGCGGGTTTAAAAACGGCATTTCTGCCGTTATTTAACCTGCTCCGCTCTCCTGGTTCTTCTTTTATTATAAATCATCCTAACACAATATACAATTTAAGTCAATATATCGTTATTTTATTATCATTTTTGCACAAAATACTTTCTTATCTGCCGTTCTTCTGCTCTGTCCCTCCAATTTTATGAATTTCTATTTTATCCCTGCTACCGGAGCAGGGACAAAAGCTCTTCCAGGCTCTTTTCCCCCATATACATGGCTTCCCCAATCAGAATGGCAGGCACTCTCGAAAGCTTGTACTTTTCCACTAAGTCCGGATACAGTCTTGCATCCACCATCGTACACTCCACATGGGGGCTCAAAAGGGCCAGCGTCTGTCCTGCTGTCACAACACTCTGGCAGTGATGACAGGAAAGGGACACAAATACGCGGATGATATTTTTCTTTTTGAGCTTTCCGATTTTTTTAATCAGCTTCTGATCCAGCTCCTTTTCAGGTCCCCCCGCATTGAGGACGGCTGACACAAAGGAGTTAATCTCTTTTCCCCCCGGAACTCCCAGAAAGGCCACTCCCAGGTAGCCGTTTTCCCCAAACAGCCCTGTGGCCGGAAGGTGCTCTGTGTCCAGCACCGCATCCGCTTCACTGTCTTCCCCCCGTTCCAGCAGACACAGTTCCAGACACGGGCTCAGCTGTGCCACTGCTTTTAAAAAGGCTCCCATCTCCACGCTGGCCGGCTGTTCCGGATCAAGCACCGCCTTCAGGCAGACCGGGCGTACCAGCCTCTCAAAAATTATCTTCAGATTCTTTTTCAGCTCCTCGTCCACCAGGCTGCTCTCATTTGGAATTTTCGCTTCCAGACTCTGACTCATATACTGATTTCTCCCTTCTGACTTTCTGCGCAATCACCCTCTTGGGGGATATTTTCTGTATCCCTGGCGCGCCCCTGTCCTGCCTGCTCTGTGCTTTGCCCCGGCCCCTCCTCTTTTGCCGCTCTGATTTCCGGGTCTTTCATCTGGCTCTATTATACGGAAAGTATAGAGAAAAAGCAACTGTTCTCTCCTTAAATAGCAGACGAATACTGGAGATTTTGTATCCATTTTTCAAAAGTCTGTACAATTTCTTGTAATTGTCAAATTTTGTTTCAAATTCCTTTTATTTGCCGCTGCCTCTCCTTGAATTTTTCCCGCCATGCGGATATAATATGCTTATCAAAGTGTGAGGAGGTATCGGAGATGGAGAAAAAGAAACAGACTGGCTGGGCCAACTTAAACGGCATCAGTGACGATGACAAAACCTGTGGCTTAAACGATATGAACTGTCTGGGAGAGGATGACGATTCCAGCTGCGGACTCAATGATATGAACTGTGTGGATAAAAAAGATGACCTTTCCTGTTCCCTGAACAACATGAACTGCGAGGACGACAGCCAGTAACCGGTCTGTACCTGCAGACCTGACCAGATGGAATCCTCATGAGAAAAAAGGAGCCGGACTTGCGTGAAGTGTCTGACTCCTTTTTCTTTTCAGATTTCTAAGCCTTCCCTTTCTCCCATACATGGCCAAACCACATCAGAATGCCGACGAGCAGTCCTCCTGCCAGATTTCCCAGTGTGACGGGAACCAGGTTTCCAACGAAAAATCCGTTCCACGTGAGGGAGGAGAGATTCACGCCGGCCTCCGCAGCCTTTGCTGCATATTCCGGGACAGAGGCGGCAAAAATGCCGGCCGGTATGTAGTACATATTGGCTACACAGTGCTCAAAGCCGCAGATGACGAAGAAGCAGATGGGGAAAAAGACTCCGGCTACCTTTCCCACCGTATCCTTGGCGCTGAGACTTGCAAGGACAGCCAGACAGACCAGCATGTTGCATAGAATGCCCAGCACAAATGCATTGGCAAAGGGCAGGGAAGCTTTGGCAGCAGCCAGCTTCATGGTAAATACAGCCAGCCCTCCGTCTGAGTAATTCATCTGGCCGAACTTTGCACATGCGAAGGCGATCAGAAGACTTCCAATCAGGTTGCCGATGTAGACCACTGCCCAGTTTTTTATCATACCGGAAATCTTCGCCTGTTTTTCCAGCACGGAAATACAAATCAGACAGTTTCCCGTAAAAAGCTCTCCGCCCAGAAGGACAACCAGCGTGAGACCGCCGGGAAACAGCACTCCCAAAACAGTCCGCATAGCTGAGACATCTTCAATGGAATGTCCCGCCGTGTTGGTTGCCGCTGCCCCAAGGGCAATGAAAATACCTGAGAGAATGCCGAGAATAAACATTCTGAACGCCGGCATCTCTGTCTTTTTTCTTCCAGCCGCGCTGTAATTTTTTACTATCTCTGCTGGTGTAAAAAGATTCATCTGTTAATTCCTCCCATCGTTTCTTCTGTGTCTTTATCCTTCTTCTGAACCCTTTATATGATATCCGGCCTGTAAACCCGGCTCCGGTCCGCCGTACGCCTGCTTTGCCCCAAACCGGTAAACTGCTGTCCTGCTTTGCCCTCCGTCTTTCCTGCCGGAAGAAAGGGCAGTGCCGCAGGGAAGCAGCACGCTCCCCTGCGGCACTTTACATCCTGAACCGCCTGTTCAGGCGGCGGTAATCTCTTTTTTAGAACAGGCCTGAGATCCTTCCTGTTTCGTCCACATCAATCTTCTCTGCGGCCGGAACCTTGGGAAGTCCGGGCATCGTCATGATATCGCCTGTCAGAGCCACAATAAAGCCTGCTCCCGCCGATACCTTCAGGTTTCTCACAGTCACTGTGAAGTCCCTGGGTGCACCCGTCAGCTTCTGGTTGTCAGAAAAGCTGTACTGAGTCTTTGCCATACAGATCGGGAAAGAGCCAAAGCCCAGCTCTGTGAGCCTCTTCGCCTGCTTTTTGGCGCTGTCTGTCAGAACTACTCTGGTACCCCTGTAGACCTTTGTGACAATGGCATTTAATTTCTCTTCAATCGAAAGCTCGTCCCCGTAGCAGTACTGGAAGTGATTCTCCTCCTCGCAGAGACGCACCACCTCTTTTGCCAGGTCAATGCCGCCGTCGCCGCCCCTGCCCCAGACTTCGGAGAGAGCTACATTGACACCCAGCTCCCTGCACTTGTCGGCGATCAGCTTTAACTCAGCCTCTGTGTCAAATGGGAAGCGGTTGATGGCAACTACGCACGGAAGGCCGAATACCTTTGTGATATTCTCAACATGCTGAAGAAGATTCGGAAGTCCCTTCTCAAGGGCCTCGAGATTTTCTGTGTTCAGTTCTGTCTTGGCCACGCCTCCGTGATGCTTCAGCGCTCTCACTGTCGCCACAACCACTACCGCTGAAGGCTTCAGCCCTGCCATACGGCACTTAATATCAAGAAATTTCTCAGCGCCCAGATCCGCTCCGAAGCCGGCCTCTGTGATCGCGTAATCTCCCAGCTTTAATGCCATGCGTGTGG
>JAHZAR010000007.1:10643-11602 GCA_019423835.1 Clostridiales bacterium
CGTGGGCGATATTGGCGAACGGGCCTCCATGGATAAAGGCCGGCGTATGCTCAAGAGTCTGCACCAGGTTCGGCTTTAAGGCATCCTTCAAGAGAGCCGTCATGGCTCCGGCTGCCTTCAAATCTCCGGCTGTCACCGGCTCGTCATCATAGGTGTAGCCCACAATGATCCTGGAAAGCCTCTCCTTTAAATCTGTCACATTCTTTGCCAGGCAGAGCACAGCCATAATCTCGGAAGCAACGGTAATGTCGTAGCCGTCCTCCCTCGTCACTCCGTCTACCCGGCGTCCCAGTCCGTCCACCACGTTGCGGAGCTGTCTGTCGTTCATATCCACCACACGGCGCCAGGTAATTCTCTTTGGATCGATTCTAAGCTCATTTCCCTGGTAAATGTGGTTGTCAAGCATGGCTGCCAGCAGATTGTTGGCAGCTCCAATCGCATGGAAATCCCCTGTAAAGTGAAGGTTAATATCCTCCATCGGCACCACCTGGGCGTATCCACCTCCTGCTGCTCCTCCCTTAACACCGAAAACCGGGCCCAGAGACGGTTCGCGCAGAGCTACTACCGCATTTTTTCCCAGCTTTCTCATTCCGTCTGCCAGGCCGACTGTGGTAGTGGTCTTGCCCTCTCCAGCCGGAGTAGGCGTAATGGCTGTCACTAAAATCAGCTTGCCGTCAGGACGGCTGTCCTCGCTGAGCAGATTATAGTCCACCTTGGCCTTGTACTTTCCATACTGTTCCAGATACTTCTCGTCAATATCCAGACTCTTGGCGATCTCTGTGATATGTAACGGGGTTGATTCCTGAGCGATCTCAATATCTGTCTTCATGTTTGTTTCTCCTCCTCCTGAAAATGATGCCGACTGTATGTATTCCATACATTCTTCTATTCTATACTGTGTTTTTGTAAAATGCAATCTCGTTTTTTCTTTCTTTTGTTAAGTGCTTTTTTACTTTCAG
>JAHZAR010000007.1:11612-16934 GCA_019423835.1 Clostridiales bacterium
GCCTCACTGCCATAAGCTCTCTGCGCGCCTTATTGTCTTTCCTCCACTGCTTCCCTTCTTATATCTGCCCCTCTGTTTCCGGTTTTTTCAGTCCTGTGTTTCTGCCCCCTCAGTTTTCTGCTGTGTCATCCCGTCCGTCTATCCGTTTCATCAGAGGCAGAACACAGCCTTCCCTAGAATAGCGAATCTGAGAGCTCAGAGCTTTTTAAAATCCTCTTCTCCGCCTCCACTGCCTCTGCCTCAAGACGCCTGACCTCTTCTTCCATCTCAGCCCTGAACGCCTCATCCTTAATGGATCCTAAATTAATCTTTACATTAAACAGCGCTCCGATCACCGCTGTGCGGGCCAGCATGGCAGCCACCAGGCCGTCGGTCACTGCATTCGCATTTCCCCTTGCGATCACTGCCTCTGCCAGCGGAAATATCCCTGCCGCTGTCCCTGCCACGGAGAGAGGAACTCTGGCCGCCTCCTTCAGTCCATTCTGCATGGCCTCCCGGCGGGCCGCCTTCTGCTCCTCTGTGTCCTTCGGCATTCCCAGGGCTTCCATATAGAGGTTAAAGGATGCGCTGTCTCTCTCAATGTCGCCCACCAGGGTTTTTCTGATTTTCTCTCCCTTTGCGGCAATCTCCTTCATCTCCTCCTCTGCTGCGGCATATTTTGCCTTTCCCACCGTAAGATTTGCCACCATCTCAGCCAAGGCTGCTGCCAGAGAGCCTGCCACAGCAGAGACACTGCCGCCTCCGGGTGCCGGGGCGTCGGATGCCGTCAGGGCAGCAAACTCCTCGATGCTCAAATCCTTTAACTCTGCCATCTCTAATCCTCCTCTAAAAGTCTGTTCTCCATTACCTGGGCGCTGTCAAAATTTTCAACCTGAAGATAATACTCTGCACAGTCAATGAGTGCCTGCATCGGAAGAAGTCCCACAATCTCTGTCCCGACAGCCCGCACTCCGTATCGCCTCGCCTCCATCTTCACAGCCTCAAAGGCCTGGTAGATTGCCGTTTTCGTATAGTCGGTCAGATTCATGGAAACCTGGGCAATCCCTCTCTCCTCCAGCATGACGCCGATAGCCTTAATACAGCGGTAGCCTCCGTTAATATGGCGGACCCTCCTGGCGATCTGGCTGGCAATCTCCAGTTCAGAGGTATCCAGGTTCACATTAAAGGCCACCAGCGGCATCCTGGCTCCTACTGCTGACACTCCTGCCGTGGGATGAATGGCTGCCGGGCCAAAATCAGGAGTCCACAGCTCCTTATTCTTCATCTTCTCGGCCATTCCCTCAAACTGCCCCTTTCTGATGCTGGCAAGATTGACCCTGTGGGGAGCCGTGGCTGAGGATTCGTACAAAAAGCAGGGGATTCCATACTTCTCTCCTGCCGCCTTCGCCACCTCCTTTGCAATGGCGTCCGCCTCTTCCAGAGTGGCATTGCGGCAGGGGATAAAGGGAACCACATCCACAGCTCCCATCCTCGGATGCTGTCCCTCATGCTTTGTCATGTCAATCAGCTCCACAGCCTTTCCAAAGGAAGCAATCACTGCGTCTCTCAAAGCCTCCGGCTCCCCGATTGCCGTCACAACGCACCGGTTGTGATCCTTATCTGTCTGATAATCCAGAAGCTTCACGCCCTCTTTTCCCCGAAAACAGTCTGCAATCTGCTCCACCTTCTGCATATCGCGTCCTTCACTGTAGTTCGGCACACACTCAAGCAACTTGTTCATCATTGTTTTTCCCTCCTGATTCGGCGCCTTACGCCCCTTGATTTTTAGTCAGAAATACGGCAACCACCACTGTCTTGGCCCCGTCCTCTCCTGCAGACTTCATATCCAGAGCCGGTTTAATCCGGCCCATCTGTATCTGATCCGGCTCCTTCTCCTGTACCTGCCCCAGCAGAAGAGAATCTCCTGCATCCAGCGTATACTCTTTCCCCTCCGCAGTAACTGCCGCCCTGCCCTCCGCACAGTAGAAAAACAGCGTATCCGCCATTTTCTCCTCCGGTTCTGGATTCTCCTGAAGTTCCGACGGAAATCTGGCCTTCTCCAGTCTCAGAACGCGGATGCTTCCATTGTACTTCCCCTTCCGCATCATCAGGTTAAAATCAGTTACCCTTCCAGCGCTTTTTGTCTCGTCAGCTCCGTCAAAAGAGTAAGGCTCATACTCCTGCAGCTCAATCCAGTCCCCTCCATTGTGGGAGAGACGGATTCCTCCCTTTAAGGCGAGAATAATCCTGTCATAACCGGGCAGGCTTGTAAAGATACTCTCCTCGTCGTCCACAGTCGCCGAACTGATCCGCCAGAGAAAGTTCCTGTCCCCATAGGCACTGCCCTCCGGCGCGATCGCCAGCTCTGTTGTCAGACCTCCGCTCCATTTTGAAGTCCTGCAGCTGCTCTTGTGCAGGAGTTTTGCCCGGTACCGCTCCATCCCTTCCACAAACGCTCTCCCTTCCTCCTTTGCCCATCTCCGTACCGGCCGGATGCCTTCTGCAGTTCCTCTCCCTGCCCGGTCCCGCGGGCTGTAACTTTTTTATTGTAAGATAATTCTAACATTTAGGCAACATTATTGTACAGATTTTTCATACACTTTGATTATTCTTTTTCCTAACAAATATACTCCGGATTAACCAACCAGCTTACAGAATTCATTTACTTTTTGCTGTTAATGGGCTATACTATTATAGTTTGGGGAAGAAATTGCAAAGGAGGAATCTGATTGGACAATACTGATATTAAAATCATCAATATCCTGCAGAAGAACTGCAAAACCTCCACCCGTGAAATCGGACAGCAGGTAGGGCTTACGGCTCCGGCCGTTGCCGAGCGGATTAACCGTCTGAAGGACCTGGGAATTATCGAGGGATTCCACGCCAGAATCAATGATGCGCTGATGGGGAGCCATATCTCTGCTTTTATCTGGATCAATGTACCGCCCAGGGAATATGAAGGCTTCTGCCGGTTCTGTGAAGCCGCTCCATCCATTGCGGAACATCACCACATTGTAGGCTTAAACAATGCGCTTTTGAAGGTGCGTGTCGCAAACTCTGTGGAGCTGGAGTCCCTTCTGAAGCAGATACGCAGATTTGGCCTTTCCAACACCTCCGTCCTTCTTTCCACTTATTTTACCCAGAAGTCCTTTCCCGAGTCTGAAGACTCCAGAAGGACAACCGGCGAATCATAACAGACAGATACCGTGTTCATCGGAAAACAGTGCCTGACAGACTGCCTGAAGGCTTTCCCTGCAGATAAAAGTCCGGCGCCAGAGCTGCCTGCATCTGGCGCCGGACTTTTTCTGTCCTTTTTCTGTTTTGATCCTCTCAGACTCTTCCGTCAGTCCAGAAAGGTAACGGCCTTGCACGGTGTCCTGTAATTGGACGGTGAAATGCAGATTCCTGTTTTAGGGTTGCTGGCGTGGATCACCTGGCCGCCTCCTATGTATATAGCCACATGGTTGATATAGCTTCCGCTGGCATAGAAGAGAAGATCACCCGGCTGAGCCTCATTGACCGGGATCTCCTTTCCTCTGGCTGCCTGATCCCTGGAACTGCGCCCGGTCGTAATTCCAAAGTGGGCGTATACTGCCTGAGTGAATCCGGAGCAGTCCGCGCCGTTTGTCAGGCTTGTCCCTCCATAGACATAAGGATTTCCAAGGAACTGTTTTGCATAGGCAACCACTGCTGTCCTCGTAGCCTTCTCAACCTTTCCGGAGCTGCCGGAAGAGCTGGAATTTCCGGCAGAGCCGCCGGGACCTGCCGGGGATTTAGGCGTGTCATCCTTCTGTGTTTCCTTGGCCTTGGTGGTTTCCTTCGCCTTGGTCGTCTCCTGCTTCTTCGTCTCTTCCGTTTCCCGAGGCGTTCCATCCGGGTTCTGCTCAATCGTTCCGCTGAATGTCGAATCAGGCTCCTGCGTTTCCCTGGCTTTCGTCGTCTCCTTCGCTTTCGTCGTTTCCGGCGTTTTCGTCGTCTCCTTCGCCTTTTCTGTCTCCTTGGCCGCTTCCTTCCTGGCGGCTTCCAGCTCTTCCAGAGCCTTCTCTGCCTCCTGTCTGCGCGCTTTTTCCTCCTCAGCCTTTTCCTTTTCCTCAGAGCTGGAGACAGCCTGGTCGAACTCCACTCTTGTGTCCACATAATCCTTAAACACATAGCCCACCAGATCTGTGTCCACAGAAATCTTGTAGAAATCTCCCTCCTGCCCGATCACCTCATACTCTGCATCAGAAGAGAGCAGGTCAAGGGTGGCACTCTCAAGATTCGGCTTTTCCCTCAGGCGAAGCGTAGCGGTATGAGCCACCTTAGCATAGGTAGTCCCAACCTCTCTGGCCTTCTTCTCCGCCTCCGCTCCTGTTATAAAATACTGAGCCTTAATGTAACCATTCACAGAACCAGACTGGATTTTGTACCATTTACCTTCCTCTCCGTCTACTGTGTCAAGAATCGTTGCAGCACAGTTGTTATAAATCTTGCCCACCACGGCGCTGGTAGTATTCGGCTCCGTTCTGACATTGACATAGTTAGAAACCTGAGATACGGCCACCTTGTCATAGTCAGAAGCTGAGGAGGTCTTTACGACCGGCGCATCTTCTTTTCCGCTCTTTTCTACCTGGGAAAGGGTCTCGTCTGATGAGAAAGCCTCTGCCAGCTCTGTTTCCGGATCCAGACTGCCTGCATAGTAATTGTTCATCGCCACGGAAACCCCTGCCACAGACGCATCAGTTTCCAGGTTAATCGCCGCCTGCACTCCGAAAGGTGCTGCAGCCGCCAGGGCGGCAGCAGCACACAGGCAGGCCAGTGCTTTCAATGGCGTTTCCATCTGTACATTTCCTCCTATCTCTCTGCCAGATACCTCTCCACGCTGGTGACACAGTTAGCCCCATCCGCTGCCGCTGTGATCACCTGGCGCAGCTGCTTTGTGCGCACATCTCCGGCTGCAAACACGCCCGGAACTGAAGTTGCGCCATCCTCCCCCGCGATGATATATCCCTGCTTATCCATATCCAGAACGCCCTTGAAGGCGGCGCTTTCAGGCTCAATGCCGACAGCGATAAACACTCCGTCTACGGCAATTTTTTTCTTTTCACCTGTCTTTTTATTGGACACAGCGATCTGCTCCACGCGGTTCTCCCCTTCAACAGAATCCACCACCGTATCCCAGATCACCTCGATCTTTTCAGATTCAAACACACGGCTCTGCAGCGTCTTAGCTCCCCGCAGCTCATCTCTGCGGTGAATCAGATATACCTTTCTGCATATCCTGGACAGGAAAATGGCGTCTTCCAGAGCCACATCTCCGCCTCCGATCACTGCCGCAGTCTTATCGCGGAAAAATGCACCGTC
>JAHZAR010000007.1:16944-33958 GCA_019423835.1 Clostridiales bacterium
TCTGTGATGAGCCCCTGTGGCCAGGATCACAGCTCTCGCACGGTAGCACTCTTTCTCACAGACAACCGTCTTAAGGTCACCGGAGTCCTCCAGTCTCTCTATCCTGTCCTCTGCAAAGGAGGCACCCAGCCGGTCCGCATGCTCGCGGAATTTCATTCCCAGGTCGAAACCGGAGCTTCCCGGAAGCCCGGGATAATTGTCGACCTCATACGTATTAAGAATCTGACCTCCGCTCATCATCTCCCGCTCAATCACCAGAGTGTCAAGCTCTGCACGCTTTGCATAAATCGCCGCTGCAAGTCCTGCCGGCCCGGAGCCGACAATAATCAAATCATATATCTTTTCCATCCAGTCCTCCCGCCTCTCTGAAAGCGCAGTGTACCAAACAACCTCATGTTTTCCCCGCAGTACCCACAGCTGCCAGATGCCAGCCTCAGGGCCCCCCGATTGCTTCTTAACCATTCTGTTTCATAACTTTAAGTATAACACATCTTCTATAGGCAGTATACATTATTTTCAAATTTTCACCGCACGATTTTCTGGAAAAAACTGGAAGTCAGGTCCTTTTCTTTTATCAATTCCTAACCTGTCTCCCCCACTCTCTGCCCATATGGTATAATGTCCGTAAGAGCGGACATTATACCTGCGCATACCGGTTTCAGCATCTACTGCTGAAAGCCGGGCGCTGAGTTCCGCCGGAGGCTGCCATATCCGGAGGATATGGTATAATGTACGCATAGCGGGCATGATACCTGCGCAGAAAAAGCGCATATACTGCTCCCATGAGCAGGCACTTGACGAACGCTCCCATCAAGACGCTAGTTGAGATGGAGTCCTAACATTAAACCGGCAGCATATGACATTCCATAGCGCTGCCTGACAGTTCAGAAAGGATGTGAATTTCTATGGCAAGAAAAACGGTACTCGTCACGGGGGCTTCCCGCGGAATCGGGAAAGCTATCGCTGTTAAATTTGCAAAAAAAGGCTACAATGTGGTAATCAGCTGTGTCAGACGTGAGGAACAGCTTCTTCAGACAAAAAAGGAGATCGAGAACTTTCAGGTATCCTGCCTCTCCTATCTCGGCGATATGGGAGTATCGGCAAACTGCGCGGAGCTGTTTAAAAAAATCCGCAAACAGTTCGGCGGCCTTGACGTTCTGGTCAACAATGCCGGAATCTCCTACATCGGCCTTCTCCAGGATATGAAGCCGGAGGACTGGGATCTGATTCTGAGAACGAATCTCACCTCTGTCTTTAACTGCTGTAAGCTGGCCATTCCCATGATGCTTGAAAAAAAACAGGGAAAGATCATCAACATCTCCTCTGTCTGGGGCGTGTGCGGAGCTTCCTGCGAGACTGCCTACTCCGCCACAAAGGGCGGAGTCAACGCTCTTACAAAAGCACTGGCAAAAGAGCTGGCCCCCAGCAACATCCAGGTCAATGCCATCGCCTGCGGAGCTATCGACACCGAGATGAACCACTTCCTGGACGATGAGGAGCTGATTGGTCTCATCGAGGAAATCCCTGCCGGAAGGCTGGGACGGGCCGAGGAGGTGGCCGATTTGGCCTACCATCTGGGATATAAAGAAAACTATCTGACCGGACAGGTTATCGGACTGGACGGAGGATGGGTGTAGGGTGAGGAAAAGGAGAGATTTTTTTATTCCAGCGAAGTCATAAAAAACCTCTCCTTTTCCCTGGGACGTGAGTGAACGGCGAAAGGGAAAGAGTGGATGAAGGGATGAGGGACTGTATGGACAGGAGTGATGAGGTTTTTGGCGGAAACCGGGAGGGGGAGCAGGCGGAAGAAGTCTGCTGGAGCGGACGGCTGCAGCAGCTTGAAAGACTTATGCTCGAAATGGCTGCTGAATCGGAACGGTACAGGAGGGCAGAAAGGGGCTGGAATAAGCCGGCATGTCTATAAGCATACATGAGCAGCGACACCCTGTATCGGCCGGAATCTGAAGTTTCGGAAAGGGGAAGGAGGGGGAGAAATTTGTGACTTCGCTGGAACTAATTTCTCCCCTTCCTTCCCCCATGCCAACGCACTACCCGTACCATCCCGCTATCTGCGCCATCTCGCTGCCTGTGTCATCTCGTTATCTGCGCCATCTCACCGTCTGCCGCCTTCCATGCAAAAACCCGCCTTCCCTGAAAGGCTGTTTCACCTTTTCAGAGAAAGCGGGCTTTCATCCCGTCTGAGCACTGCGTCCTGTCTGTGTCTGATTCTGCGCAGGCCTGGCTGTGCCAAATCCTGTGCAGACAGCCTTCTGCAGGACGCCGGCCGGCACGGGAGGGCCTGTCCGGCAGGCCTAACGCCTCTGTCCATGCCGTCCCCCGGCCGATTATTTAATTTTATGTGTCGGCTGTATCTGAAATGATACCCGCCTCAATGGTCTGTCTGATCCGTCAATTAAGCGTTCTGAGCAGCCTTTGCAGCTTTCAGCTTCTCTGTTAATAACGGAACTACCTTGTTCAGATCGCCTACAATGCCGTAGTCAGCTACATCGAAGATTGGAGCTGTCTCGTCCTTGTTGATGGCGATGATGATGTCAGACTCCTCCATACCGGCTACGTGCTGAATAGCACCGGAGATACCGATTGCGAAGTAAACATTCGGACGAACGGTCTTTCCTGTCTGACCTACCTGTAATGCCTTTGGCTTCCAGCCTGCATCTACAACGGCACGGGAGCAGCTTACTGTTCCCCCGATTGCCTCTGCCAGATCGTCAAGCAGCTTGAAGTTCTCCGGGCTTCCAACGCCGCGGCCGCCGGATACCAGAATCTTTGCGTCCATAATGTCCACTGTGTCAGCTACTGCCTTTACAACATCGAGGATCTCAACATAGTTTCTGTTTGGAGTAAAGCCTGGGTTGTACTCTACTACATTAGCTTTGGCACCAGCCTGCTTTGGCAGCTTCTGCATAACGCCTGGACGTACAGTAGCCATCTGAGGACGGAAATCCGGGCAGGCGATGGTTGCGATTGTGTTTCCGCCGAATGCAGGACGTGTCATTAATAACTGGTTGTGCTTCTGCTCCTTGCCTGGCATTGGGTTGATTGGGAAATCGCCAATCTCAAGCTGTGTACAGTCAGCTGTCAGACCTGTATGGATTCTTGCGCAAACGCGAGGTCCTAAGTCACGGCCGATTGCTGTAGCGCCGATTAAGAAGATCTCCGGCTTGAACTCATTGATAACGGATGCCAGTGCATGTGTGTAAGGCTCTGTTCTGTACTCCTTTAACTCCGGATCATCTACAACGATAACCTTATCTGCACCGTACTCAGCCAGCTCGTCTGCAAGGCCCTTCACGCCAGAACCTACTAAAACAGCTGTAACCTCTGTTCCTAAATCTTTTGCTAAATCTTTTCCTTTGCCAATCAGCTCGAATGCGATGCTGCTGATCTCATTGTCTACCTGCTGTGCAAAGACGAATACTCCCTTATATGCTTCTAAGTTCATTCTTATTCACCACACTTTTCTCTTATTTTTAATTAGATAACATGTTTTGCTGCCAGCTTCTCAACAATGTAGTCAGCTGCTGCTGCCGGATCAAGAGTAACCTGCTCGCCTGCTCCCTTTCTGACCTTATCGGAAGCTCTTGCGATCTGTGTCGGGGATCCCTTAAGTCCTAAGTTGGAATCCTCTACATCCTTCAGGTCCTTTCTTCCCCATACGGTGATTTCCTTCTTATAAGCATCGAAGATTCCGCCTGGAGTCATGTAGCGCGGCTCGTTTAACTCAGCCAGAGCTGTGATTAAGCATGGCATCTGAGCCTTTAATACGTGGTATCTGTCGTCGTACTGACGCTCAACGATAACGCTGTCGCCCTCGATCTTGATATCCTGAGCGTAGCTGATTACCGGAATATTTAAGTGCTCGGAGATCTGCGGACCTACCTGAGCTGTATCACCATCGATAGCCTGACGGCCTGTGATAATTAAATCGTACTCAAGGTTTCTGATAGCACCTGCGATTGTCTGGGATGTAGCCCATGTATCGGCACCGCCCAGTACACGGTCTGTAACCAGGATTCCCTTGTCAGCGCCCATAGCCATAGCCTCGCGGAGAACCTCCTCTGCCTTTGGAAGTCCCATGGTGAGAACTGTAACCTCTGCGCCGTACTGATCCTTTAAACGAAGGGCTGCCTCAAGGCCTGCCTTATCATCTGGATTCATGATTGTGAGCATAGCTCCTCTGTCGAGAGTTCCGTCCGGGTTGAATTTTACGCCGCCCTTAGTATCTGGAACCTGTTTGATACAAACTATAATTTTCACTGTATTTTCACTCCTTATTTTTTAATGTCATACAGCCTGTCCCGCTCTGAACGGGCTGCAGCTTATTTAGAGCCACCGTCTGTACGATTGCCTGGCCGGCAGACCGGCGCGGCAAACGGTCTTCTGCGGATATGTGCAGAATACGGATACTATTTTAACAGAGAGCCGGAGATAACCATTCTCTGAACCTCAGATGTTCCCTCATAGATCTCTGTAATCTTTGCATCGCGCATCATACGCTCTACATCGTACTCTCTGATGTAGCCGTATCCGCCGTGAAGCTGTACAGCCTTTGTTGTAACTTCCATAGCAACCTCTGCTGCATACAGCTTAGCCATAGCTGCCTCTACGGAATAGGTCTTCTGTGTAGCCTTAGCCATAGCTGCTCTGTAAACAAGGAGCTGAGCTGCCTTAACCTTTGTTGCCATATCAGCAAGCTGGAACTGTGTGTTCTGGAACTGTCCGAGTGCGCGTCCGAACTGCTTTCTCTCTTTTACGTACTCGATTGTTCTCTCAAGAGCGCCCTCTGCAAGACCAAGAGCCTGAGCTGCGATACCGATACGTCCGCCGTCCAGTGTGTGCATGGCAATGTTGAAGCCCTTGCCCTGCTGTCCTAACAGGTTCTCCTTCGGGATGCGGCAGTCTGTGAAGATTAACTCATATGTAGCAGAGCCGCGGATACCCATCTTCTTCTCCTTTGTACCAAAGGTGAAGCCTGGTGTTCCCTTCTCAACGATGAATGCAGAGATCTCTTTCTTCTTTCTTCCTCTTGCATCCTCTTTTGTGCCTGTTACGGCGATAATCACATAGATGTCAGCCTCTTTACCGTTTGTGATGAAGATCTTGGAGCCGTTTAATACCCACTCATCTCCGTCTAAAACAGCCTTTGTCTGCTGGCCCTGAGCATCTGTACCAGCACCTGGCTCAGTAAGACCGAAAGCACCTAACTTCTCGCCCTTTGCAAGGGGAACCAGATATTTCTGCTTCTGCTCTTCTGTACCGTATGTCTGGATTGGATCACAGCACAGGGATGTGTGTGCAGATACGATAACACCTGTAGTACCGCAAACCTTGGAGAGCTCCTCCACGCACATCGCATAGCACAGTGGATCGCAGCCCTGTCCGCCGTACTCCTTCGGAACCGGGATGCCCATGAATCCGAGCTTCTGCATCTTCTTAACTGTTTCTGTCGGGAAGTGCTCTGTCTCGTCAACTTCCTGCGCTAAAGGCTTAACCTCTTTCTCGGCGAAGTCATGGAATAATGTTCTCGCCATCTCATGCTCTTTACTTAATGTAAAATCCATGTCTAATCCTCCATCTTCTTATATCACGCTAAAAAGGGGCCTGACCTGGACCCCTTATGCGGTTGTAAATCTATTATAACAGAAAACCAAAAAAAGTGGTATCCATTATTTGCTGTAATCGTAGAATCCTTTTCCTGTCTTCTGTCCTAAATAGCCGGCACGAACCATCTTTCTTAACAGCGGATGCGGGCGGTACTTTGTATCTCCCGTCTCATGCTGCAGTACCTCCATGATAGCAAGGCAGACATCCAGGCCAATCAGGTCGCCCAGCGCTAACGGTCCCATCGGATGGTTTGCGCCTAACTTCATGGCTGTGTCGATTCCCTCTACAGATGCGATTCCGTCCGCGTAGATGCCGACAGCCTCGTTGATCATCGGGATCAGGATTCTGTTTACAACGAAGCCTGCACCCTCCTCAACCTGTACCGGAGTCTTCCCGATAGCCTTGGAGATTTCGATTACCTTGTCGACCATCTCCTTCGGTGTGTTGAGTCCTGCAATAACCTCCACTAACTTCATAACCGGAGCCGGGTTGAAGAAGTGCATGCCTACAACCGGTCTTGCGCCTGATCCAACCTCTGTGATGGAAAGGGAAGAGGTATTTGTGGCAAAAATGCAGTCTGCCTTGCAGATAGCGTCCAACTCCTTGAAGGTCTGCTTTTTGATTTCCATGTTCTCAATAGCAGCCTCTACAATCAGATCGCAGTCGCCGCAGATATCCTTAACGCCTGTAGTGATCTTGGCAAGGATCTGATCTGCATCCTCCTGTGTCATCTTGCCCTTTGCGATTCTCTTCTCAAATCCTTTGGCAATCTTTTTCTTTCCGTTTGCGGCAAACTCTTCGTTAATATCACATAAAACTACTTCGTAGCCCTCTGTCTGTGCAAATGCCTGTGCAATTCCGGAACCCATAGTTCCAGCTCCGATAACACCAATTTTCATTGTTATCTCCTCCTCTGATTTAAAACAACAAGCGGCGGACTCCCTAATAACAGTACCGTCGTGAACATTATGTACCATTGAGATTAACGGTTTTTAAACTGTTTTTCTTTTCTCTTCTCAAGGAACGCTGCCATGCCCTCTCTCTGATCCTCTGTCTCAAAGCAGGCACCGAACAGCTTTTCCTCGATGGCAATTGCCTGATCCATGTCTGTCTGCAGTCCGTCGTTTGCAGCCTTCTTGCTGTTTCGCACAGCAATCGGGGCATTTGCGGCGATGATGCCCGCCATCTTCTTTGCCGCCGGCATCAGCTCCTCCTGCGGATAAACTGCATTGACAAAGCCCAGACGGTATGCCTCGTCAGCCTTGATATTTCTCGCTGTGTAGAGCATCTCCTTGGCCTTTCCCACACCGATGATGCGGGCAAGCCTCTGAGTTCCACCAAAGCCTGGAGTGATTCCCAGTCCCACCTCCGGCTGCCCAAACACTGCGTTTTCAGAGCAGATTCTGATGTCGCAGCTCATGGCAAGCTCATTTCCGCCGCCAAGGGCGAACCCGTTCACTGCCGCAATTACCGGAATCGGGAATGTTTCGATTTTGCGGAAAATATCATTTCCATATTTTCCGAAGGCCTCTCCCTGCTCCTTTGTCATCGTGCTCATAGCCGCGATATCGGCTCCCGCCACAAAGGATTTCTCCCCTGCGCCTGTGAGGATCACCGCTCTCACTGTGTCCTGATCGATGGAATCAAACACAGCTTCCAGATCCTTAAGCACTTCCTCATTCAGAGCATTTAATGCCTTGGGCCTGTTGATAGTTACAATACCGACATAACCTTCCTGCTCGTAATCTACATAACCCATGCCGTTCATCTCCTTAGGCTTTTTTTGCAGCCGGAGAGCGGAAGGTGCTGCCTTCCGCATCCGCCGGCCGCTGACTGCTGCTTTATTTAATTTTATGCTTCGCACGGTGTGCTCAGCTGTTTTTTATTCCACTCATTCCTCGTTTCATAAAAACGGGCGGGAAACCCAAACTCCGCTTCGCTCCGTTCGGGCAGCAAACAGCTTCGCACGGTGTGCTCAGCTGTTTTTTACTCTCTCTCGACGATAGTTGCGCAGCCCATTCCGCCGCCGATGCACAGGGTTGCAAGTCCCTTCTTAGCATCGCGCTTCTGCATCTCGTGGAGCAGTGTAACCAGGATACGGCAGCCGGAAGCACCTACCGGATGGCCGAGGGCGATAGCTCCGCCGTTCACGTTCAGAATCTCTTTGTTGAATCCCAGCTCGCGAGCCACTGCGATAGACTGCGCAGCAAATGCCTCGTTGGCCTCGATTAAATCAAAATCGTTCACTGTAAGTCCTGTCTTTGCCAGAACCTTCTTTGTGGCAGCTACCGGGCCGATTCCCATGATGCGCGGATCCACACCGCCAAGGGCTCCTGCAACCCATGTAGCCATCGGCTTGATGCCGAGCTCTTTTGCCTTCTCCTCGCTCATAACGACAACTGCTGCCGCACCGTCGTTGATGGAGGATGCATTTCCTGCTGTTACGCGGCCGCCGTCTGGCTTAAATGCCGGGCGCAGCTTTGCAAGGCCTTCCATGGTTGTGCCTGGACGCGGACCCTCGTCTGTATCAACGATAACGGTTTCTTTTTTCTTCTTAACCTCAATCGGCACAATCTCGTCTTTGAATCTTCCGGACTCTCTCGCTGCACATGCCTTTGCCTGGCTTGCAACAGAGAACTCATCCAGCTCTTCTCTTGTGATTCCCCACTCGTCGCAGATGTTCTCTGCTGTGATTCCCATGTGGTAGTTATTGAAAGCATCCCAGAGAGCGTCATTTACCATGGTATCAATCATCGGAGCATTGCCCATGCGGTATCCGTAACGCGCATTCTTAAGGGCATATGGAGCAGCGGACATATTCTCTGTACCGCCAGCCACAACAATGTCAGCGTCGCCTGCGATAATCATCTCAGCAGCTGCATTTACGCACTGAAGACCGGAGCCGCATACAACATTCAGCGTAACTGCCGGAACCTCGATCGGAAGTCCTGCCTTAATGGATGCCTGGCGTGCCACGTTCTGTCCAAGGCCGGCCTGGATTACACAGCCCATGTAAACGTGATCCACCTGCTCCGGAGCAACTCCTGCTCTCTTGAGAGCTTCCCTAATAACAACTGCGCCCATCTCTGCCGCCGGAACTGTGCTTAACTGTCCGCCCATAGAGCCAATGGCAGTACGGCATGCACCTGCTATTACGACTTTCTTTGACATAATCTGTTTCCTCCTTGTCATGATTAGCCTGTAAGATAAGATATTTGCATAAATGATAGTAAGTCTATAGTACCACCGCTTGGCAAAACTGTCAACGGAAAATTGATAAATAATTATCAATTTATAATTTATTAACTTATTTTGCCTGTATTTCATAAGTAATCTTATTGACCTTGCCAGCCGGTAATGATAAACTATTAACAAAACCAAATACAAATTTATAAGGAACAGGTGAACAATATGGATTATAAGAACATGTATGATCAGAAACTTGTGTCCGCAGACCAGGCCGCCGCTGTCGTTAAGTCCGGAGACTGGGTGGACTACGGCTGGACTACCGGAACAACGGTTGCCTTCGATGCAGCTCTCGCCAAAAGGATGCCTGAGCTTCACGATGTAAATCTGCGCGGCGGTATTCTCATGTGGGTTCCGGAGGTTTTCAAAATTGAAAATCCGGCGGAGCACTTTACCTGGAACTCCTGGCACATGAGCGGAATCGAGCGAAAGGCTATTGCGCAGGGCTTTGCCTACTATGCTCCTATCCGGTACTCTGAGCTTCCCAGATACTACAGGGAATCCTCCACTCCTCTCGATGTAGCTGTATTCCAGGCTGCTCCCATGGACGAGCACGGCTTCTTTAATTTCGGCCCCAACGCCTCCCACATGGCTGCTGTATGTGAGAAGGCCAAGGTTGTCATTGTCGAGGTAAATGAAAACATGCCGGTCTGCCTGGGCGGCTTCGAGAACTGTGTACATATCTCTGATGTAGATATGATCATTGAGGGGGACAACCCTGCCATCGGGGAGATGGGCGGCGGTGCAGCTGCCACCGAGGTGGACGAGGCTGTCGCAAAGCTCATTGTGGAGGAAATTCCCAACGGTGCATGCTTACAGCTGGGAATCGGAGGAATGCCGAATGCAGTGGGCTCCCTGATTGCCAAGTCTGACTTAAAGGATCTGGGTGTTCACACGGAGATGTACGTGGATGCGTTTGTGGATATTGCAAAGGCCGGAAAGATTACAGGCGCCCACAAGGCTATTGACAAGGGACGCCAGGTATACGCCTTCGGAGCCGGCACGAAGAAGCTCTACGACTATCTGCACAATAATCCGGAGTGTATGAGCGCACCTGTCGACTACACCAACGACATTCGCTCCATCTCGGCCCTGGACAACTTCATGTCCATCAACAATGCAGTTGACGTGGATCTGTTCGGACAGGTAAATGCAGAGTCGGCAGGAATCAAGCACATCAGCGGAGCCGGCGGACAGCTGGATTTCGTACTGGGAGCTTACCTCTCTAAGGGAGGAAAGAGCTTTATCTGCTGCTCCTCCACTTTCAAAGGCAAGGACGGCAGCCTCCAGTCCAGAATTGTCCCGACCTTAAATCCCGGCTCCATCGTCACTGACACAAGAGCCAACATCCACTATCTGGTGACAGAGTTTGGAAAGGTCAATTTAAAGGGACTCACTACCTGGCAGAAATGTTAGGCCATTATCTCCGTTGCTCACCCTGACTTCCGGGATCAGCTCATCTCCGAGGCTGAAAAGATGCATATCTGGAAGAAGAGCAACAAGCGTTAAGACTTCTGAATATCTGCCTGGCTTTTAACGGCCAAGAAAATCTCAAAAAAAGGAGTAGAACCGCTCCCTGAACCTCCTGCTTCAGGCCCGTTTTCCATTCTGGCGTCTGACAGGCCGTCTCAGGGGGATTCTGCTTCTTTTTTCTGTCCGTCTCCTTCTTTCTCCGCACATCGGTTAGTTCGGACTTCTCTGTTCTTTGCCGCTCTGCTCCTGACTGTCCTGGTTTTGCCTGTCCTGATCCTGGATGTCTGGATCTTGACTGTCCGGGCAGTTTCCGGAGGATACAGGTGCGCCGCATCTGCGGCAGAAGTTTACTTTCCTTGCATAGACCGCTTTGCACCGTGGACAGCAAAAGCGCGGTTCCTGCCTCTCTGCTTTTGTTTCCGTCTCCTCTTCTGACTCTTTTTTTGTTCCAGCCTCCTTTTCCGGCTCCTTCTCCAGTTCCTCTTCTTTGCAGAGATCCTCGTTGTTTTTCAGCGCATGGAGCTCTCTGGATGTCTTTTCCAGGCAGAGAATGTCATTTTCCCTCTCCTGATTTTCCTCCTCCAGCTCCCTGGCCTGGGAAAATGCCTTCTCCAGTTCCTCCAGAAATTCCTCTCCTGCCTTCCACCGATCATAGGCCTCCATGGCAGCCTGGGCAACCAGCGCTTCTTTTTTTCTCTCTGTCTGCGCAATCTCTCCTCTCAGATTTCCGGCTTCCAGACGCAGGCGGCTGATTTCCAGAATGAGAGCTGCCTTCCGGTTCACCGCCGCCACTTTTTTCCCAAGTTCCAGTTTCACTCGCTCGATCGTATCCTCTGCCATCAGTATCCTCTCTTTCCTGTAATTTGTCCGCATCTGTTTTCCGGGTTTTCTTCTGTCAGATGCCCTACCGGATCTCCGTCTGCCGCACAGCCCCTTTCTCCCGTCCGTCCGCCGACTCTGCGTAATAGGCCCAGACATCCGTATCTATCTGTTCCGTTTTTTGTCTTTCCCTGTCATACAGGTTCAGTACAGCCCGCCCCCTCTGAGGTTCATAGTCTGTAAAAAAGAAAATCTGTCCGCCTGACGTATACCCGTAGCCGGAGACATTCTCTCCTATCTGCCTGGTTTCCCCTTCGGTCACCTCCAGCAGCACTCCGCTCTGAGCCTGGGCATCATACTGCGCTATACAGTATGCCTGCGGCTGTGTGCCGTCCAGTGTCACAGAATCGATTTTCACATCATAAGCGGCTCTCTCCTCTCCCAGGTAGAGATCCCCTGCTTCTTTGCTTCCTTCCCGCAGATAAAGAGGCGTTTCCCCCAGCAGTCCGCACCAGTCCTCCACTGCCTCCGCTATCTCCTCTGTCCTCCCAAAGCTGTCCGGCTCAAGAGATACCCGGTACAGGGACAGCGGTGCTCCCGGCTCAGGCTCTGCTGTATACCAGGCATATCCCCCTTCCCTGGTAATCCGGGTATCCTGCCCGCAGTCTGCGGCCGCACTGCCGTATTGTGACGCAATTCTCACTTCTTCCCTGCCGTCTGCAGCGGCCTTGTAGGTCAGAAGTCCCTCCTCCCCGTGAATCAGAAACAGAAATTCCCGGTCAAGCAGACTCTCCCCGCCATCTTCATTCAGAAAATACAGGCACTGTTCTTCGTCCTCCTCTCTGATGAAAAACAGGGTTCTGCTGTCTGCTTCCGGCAGGAAGATCTGAGAAGCATTCTGAACAAGCCGCTTCTTCTCCTTTCCTCCAAGGAGCAGCCACACATCTCCCTCCTTCTCATACAGGATGGAGCTCAGATCCCCGGATACGTCAAGCAGGGTATCTTCCCTCTCTAAGCGCACATTCTCCCCGCTTCCTCCCTCCAGCTGTCTATACAGCAGCTCCCTTGTTCCATCTGCGTTCTCCTCCTCCCAGATGACGGAGCTTCCATCCTCCGAGAGCCGGTAGAAGGCCGCACCTGCCGACAGCTTATCTCTTCCGCCATCTCGGCTGACATACAGGCCTGTATTGTTTTTTTCATACACAGCCGTACTTCCGGCCGCCTGGAAGGATACCACACCGCTGTCTATCTTCTCCTGCTTCTTCTTATTATAATGCATCAGGGTGAAGGAGCTGTCTCCTATTTTTTCCGGGTACCAGATCTGTGTCCCGTCTGCCGCGATCACGGGAGCGCAGGAATTATCATAGGGAAGCTGCGCCTTTTCTCTGCTCTTCCAGTCTGACAGGTAGTAGTCTGTCAGTTCCGCTGCCTCTCGATCCCCTTCCAGAAAAAACAGGCTGTTATCCTTGACATATCCGGAAAAGCTTTGTCTCACTCCTGTCCCACTTTTGGGGGCAATCAGAAGAAGAATCCCACCGCAGGCGGCAATACCCAGGAAAACGGCCAGCTTCTTTTTTCCGGCTGCCGTCAGAAAGAATCTGCCTGCCTGTTTGCCTGTTGGCTCTCCTGCTGATTCTTTCCCTTCCTCCTCCAGCTCCCTCTCTATTTTCTCTCCGCAGAACTCACAGTACACACAGTCCCCCGGCAGAGGCCGTCCGCAGCTGGTACACCAGATCACAGAACCTGCAGAATGATTCTCTTCTTTCTGAGCCTGCTTCTGTTCTCTGCAGTCCGATGGGCGGAACGTCTCACCTGTGTTTTCCCCTGTCTCTTCTTTTTCATCCCTGCAGGATGCATGTTCTCTGTCTGTCATCCCAGTCCTCCTGCCCTGTCGTTTTATCCTGTCTGTTCTGTCCCGGCTGTTCTCTCTGCTCTTTTCTGCTCTGAAAAGGAAAGACCAGCCGGCACCAGCTCTCCTCAGCATTTTCCTGTCTCTTGCCGGCGCTTCACTCTCTGTCCAGTCTACCACATTTCAGAGTCCGTGTAAATTTTTCTTCTGTTTTTTGCCGTATTGCCTGCCTTCCCTCCTCTCCCGTAATGCGGGCTGTCAGCGGAGGCAGCGCAGGACTGTCTATGCAGGAGTCTGCGGCCTTTTCCCGACGCCTGCCAGGACAGAACAGGACAGATGCCTCTCACCAAAAAAGCACGGGCAATGAAAGGCAGATGAGAAGGGTTCTTCACACCCTGCCGTTCATTGTCCGTGCATTTTTTCAGAGGCAGATTGTCTGCTCCACTATTACCTGATTTTAAGAGCTCTCATGGCATTTAAGATCGCGATAACCGAAACTCCCACATCGGCAAATACTGCTTCCCACATATTCGCCATTCCAAGAGCGCCGAGAGCGAGAACCAGGGCCTTCACTGCCAGAGCAAAGACAATATTCTGCTTCACAATCGTGAGAGTTTTCCTTGCTATCCGGACCGTCAGCGCAATGCGGGCGGGATCATCATCCATCAGGACAATGTCGGCAGCCTCAATCGCCGCGTCAGAGCCCATGCTGCCCATGGCAATTCCAATGTCCGCCCTGGTAAGAACGGGGGCATCGTTGATTCCATCTCCCACAAAAGCCAGCTTTCCTCCCTGTCTCTCTGAGCCCAGCAGTTTCTCCACCTTTTCCACCTTGTCAGCCGGCAGAAGCTCTGTGTAGACCTCATCGAGCCCCAGCTTTTCAGCTACAGCCTCGCCTACGGCTTTCCTGTCTCCTGTAAGCATCACGGTCCTGCTGACTCCGGCATTCTTCAAATCAGCCACAGCCTGGGCGGAATGTTCCTTGATGGTATCAGAAATCACGATGGTTCCAGCAAAGACTCCATCCTTCGCCACATAGACTACGGTCCCTGGGCTGCTGCAGCTCTCATAGGAAATCCCCATCTGCTCCATCAGCTTTCCGCTGCCGGCAAGGATCGTGGAGCCTTCTGTTTCTGTCTTAATGCCATATCCGGAAATTTCCTCACTCCGGCCAAGGGCAGATGTATCCGGATCCGTCTGGCCGGATGCCTCATAAGCCTCCCGGATAGATGCCGCGATCGGGTGGGTGGAATAGGATTCAGCCAGAGCTGCCAGCCTCAGCAGCTCCTTCTCCTCTGTTCCCGCCGGAAGAACCTCTGTCACCTTAAATTCTCCTTTGGTGAGTGTTCCCGTCTTGTCAAATACGATCGTGTCCATCTCCGCCAGTGCTTCCAGATAATTGCTCCCCTTCACAAGCACTCCGTTTCTCGAGGCAGCGCCGATTCCTCCGAAGAAACTCAGAGGCACAGAAATGACGAGAGCGCACGGGCAGGAAATAACGAGGAAGATGCAGGCTCTCTGAACCCATTCCCCAAAGTCTCCGCCCTGAAGGACAGGGGGCACAACGGCGAGGAGCACGGCGGCGATTACCACTATCGGAGTGTAATATCTGGCAAAGCGGGTGATAAAGTTCTCCACCTTTGCTTTTTTGCTGCTGGCGTTTTCCACCAGCTCCAGAATCCTGGCCACTGTGGAGTCGTCAAATTCCTTTGTGACCTCTGCGCGGAGAAGACCGCTTCCGTTGACACAGCCGCTTATGATCTCGGAACCCTCGCTCACTCTGCGCGGGACAGATTCGCCTGTCAGGGCCGAGGTATCTATCATGGATTCACCGGAAACCACACGCCCGTCCAGCGGAATTCTCTCTCCCGCCTTGATTACAATGATGTCGCCTACTTCCACGTCATCGGGATCTACCTGCTCCAGCTTTCCATCCCGCTCAATATTGGCATATTCCGGGCAGATGTCCATCAGTTCCGTGATGGACTGTCTGGAACGGTTCACTGCATAGCTCTGGAAGAGCTCTCCTACCTGGTAGAACAGCATGACAGCTACCGCCTCCGAGTACTCTCCCACGCCAAAGGCCCCAAAGGTGGCCAGTGTCATCAGGAAATTTTCATCAAACACCTGGCCGTTGACAACGCCCCGGATCGCTTTATATACAATATCCCACCCTATAACCAGATACGGAACAAGGAACGCCGCAAACTGAACCAGGCGGCTCATTCCTTCCATCGCACCCATATGGGCGGCTGCAAACAGTGGTATATAGATAATAAATGCTGCGATAATCCTTGTCAGCATTACTTTATGCTTCTTTGTCATAATGCCTCCGTCTTTCTCAAAATGCTGTATCTCTGCAGCTGTTCAGCCCTTCTGTCCCTCACAGGGATTCCCGGAAGGGGGGACGGTAAGGGGGGGCTGGAATCTCCCGGCTCCTTTACTGCTACATGTTGATGATGCAGTCCGGTTCTACCTTTCTGCACACCTCTACAACCTCTTTCATAATCTCGTCGAAACGTTCCTCATCTGCCTCAATCGTCATCTTCTGCATCAGAAAGCTGACGCTTGCATCGGAAACCCCTTCAATCTTCTTGATAGCTGTTTCCATCTTTGCAGCACAGTTTGCACAGTCGAGATCGGTCAGTTTAAATTTTTTCTTCATATTCAGGTTCCTCCATCCTTCTGTTTTTTTATTTCCTCAGCCCTTCTCCAGAGCCGGCATGCTGTTCTCTTTGTCTCTATTCCTCGATATGCTCAATTCCCTGGTTAATGATGCTTCTCACGTGGCTGTCAGCCAGGGAATAAAATACTGCCTTCCCATCCCGGCGGCTTTTCACCAGCCTGGACTGCTTCAGTATCCTGAGCTGATGAGAGATTGCCGACTGCGTCATATTTAAGAGCTGGGCAATATCACAGACGCACATCTCAGCCTCGAACAAAACATAGAGAATCTTAATTCTCGTGGAATCTCCAAATACCTTGAAAATCTCCGCCAGATCGTAGAGCTCATCCTCTTCCGGCATCTTGTTTCTCACAGCCTGCACCACATCATCGTGCACCTGGTAGAAATCACAGCACTCGATATCGTTCAATGCCATCCCGTTCTCTCCTTTCCGGATTCTCCGTGAAAAGACCGGCCCTCCCTGCCGTTCTTTTCCCCTTTCCCGTAAACGCTCTCTTTGTTTCTCAATTCATTCAAACATATGAATGATTGTTCATGTGTTTATATTATGCCATTTTCCCTTTCATGTCAATAGATCTCGGGAAATTTTTTTATTTCTCCCCATTCTCTTCTGAATTCCTCCAAAAGCCTGCCTCCTGTTTCCCTGAATCATCCTTCAGGTAATCAAAAGGGGCAGGCGCCGCCGGCCAGTCGGCCTTGGCAATGCCTGCCCCTTTTCCTGTTTATCCCTCTCTTTCTGCGCCTTCTTTCTGTCCCTCTCTTCCCCTAAAAGTCTTTCTTCTCCAGAATAGCCGCCGACAGCAGATAGGAGGGAAATACTGCCGCCACAGAAAGGAGAAAGCCAAAAGCGGTGATTCTTGCCACTCCGCCTTCCGTCAGGCTCAGATACCCATGGGACACCGCATAAGTCCCGCCAAAGGCAATCACTGCCGCAGCAGCCACCATGGCGAAGCGGGCCCTGTTTTCCCCCAGGCCATAGACAGCCGGAAGAAGGATCATCTGCATCAGAAGGGCTGTATCGAAGACGGCCGCAAGAGAAAGGCCTGCCTCCGCCGGATTTCTCCCGAACAGTCCGTTCAGAACCAGGGCCGCCCCTCCAAAGGCAAGAACAGCAGCGGCATCGCAGAGCAGAAGACAGATATATCTGGCTGCCGCAATCTCTTTTCGCATCACTGGAAGAGTTCCGGTATATCTGTCACTTCTGCTTATCCGCTCGACTGTAAACGGTGTGAAGGTGTGGATCATAACAGAGGCACAGAGTCCTCCCAGCAGGGGTCCAATCTCCCTTGCAAACAGGCTGAAGACGATAAAAAACA
>JAHZAR010000007.1:33968-50629 GCA_019423835.1 Clostridiales bacterium
GGCCATAAAAATACAGTGTTCTTTATAGAGCAGTCCTCTCATCTCTGTTCTCTCCTTTCTCTCTTCTCTTCTTCTTTCATCAGACAGACTACAATTTCCTCCAGACTGGCCGGCTCTGTGACCGCATGTCCTTCCAAAAGCTCTTCTCTGCCTTTTATGCTCTCCCTGTCTAACAGGGCCCAGGTTCCGAAGCTTCCCCTGCGTATTCCCAGAAGGCGGATTTTCTTCTGCTCCAGAGAGGAAATCCCTTCCCACCCTCCTTTCACCGCAGCGTACCGTTCCAGCAGGGCATCCTTTTCCTCATAGAGGGCCACCCTTCCCTCTGTCAGCATAACGAGATAGTCTGAAATTTTGTCCAGATCTGTCAGAATATGGCTGGAGATGAGAACCGTGTGTTCCTCATCTGCGGCAAATTCCCTGATAAGCTCCAGAACCTCCTCTCTGGAGATGGGATCAAGGCCGTTTAATGGCTCATCCAGCAGAAGCAGAGAGGCCCGGTGGGACAGGGCCCCTGCTATGGCCAGCTTCACCTTTGTCCCGGCTGAATAGGACTGAAGCTTTTTATCCCGGGGAATCCGCAGCCGTTCGGAAAGCTCGCTGAAACGCTTCATGTCAAAATCTTCATATATTTTTTCCCAGAGCCTCACGGCATTCTTTGCGGTAAAGGTACCGGGAAGCTCAATTCCTCCAAACACAGCTCCTGTTTTCCGGCGAATCTCCCGCCCCGCTTTCCTGATATCCCATCCCAGGCAGCGGATCTCACCGCTTTCCGGCCTTACCATCCCGAGGGCCGTCTTCATCAGTGTGGTTTTTCCCGCCCCATTCTCTCCTGCCAGCCCGATGATGCAGCCTGACGGCAGTGAAAGACTGACGGGCCCCAGGCAGAAATCCCTGTAGTGCTTTGTGACATTCCTGAATTCCAGTCCGCACCTTCTTTTCTCCTCTTCAGGCCCTGAAATATCCCCGGCGTCTGTCGCGTTCTTGTACAGCCATTGCCTTTCCCTCATAATCACAGCTCCCTTCTACTCCTCATAAAGCGTTCTGACTAATTCCTCAATCTCTTCACAGGTAATGCCGGCCAGCCTCGCCGTCTCCACCGCACGGCCAAGATAAGATTCCACCTTGCGGAACTGCTCCTCCCTCAGCAGCTCCTGGTTAATCTGAGCCACAAAACTCCCTTTTCCCGGGACAGAGGTGATGTACCCTTCCCGTTCCAGCTCCTCATACGCCCTCTTTGTGGAAATAATGCTGACCCTCAGCTCTTTCGCCAGAAAGCGCAGTGACGGCAGCGCCTCCCCCGGACGAAATTCCCCTGCAATAATCGCATTTTTTATCTGCCTGGCAATCTGATTATAGATGGGAGTCTCTCCGGAATTGCTGATAATAATATTCACTTTCGCATCACCCCCTCTCTTATCTGTCATCAGAATCTTTTGCCTGCCTTATTTTTTTGTTTTACTGTATATAAACATTATATACAGTAGTTACAGTTCTGTCAACCCCTGATGTGGGTCAGAGCTGCGCATGCATCAGAAAAAAGGCAGGACCTGTCCGGGAATCTTCCTGCTTCCCGGACAGGTCCTGCCTTTCTTGCCTGATACTTCTGATCCTCTTTCTCCTGCCTGTTCCTATTCCAACCGGCCGTCCTGTTTCTGCTCCGGTCTTTCCCCCTGGCCTGTGTCTTTTTTCGTCCCGGCTCCCCATTCAGGGCCTGTCCGGCCATACAGACGGCTCAGCCGGTACAGATTTCTGAACCGCCCGCTCTTCTCACGAATGTCCTTCTCAGATACCCCGTAATAGGAATAAATCTCCCATATCATTTTCCCGGCCTTGTCGAGAGCCGGCCTCTCCCCGGAGACCTCTGCCCGGACTGCCCGGCGCTCTTTCTCGATTCCGATCCGTATGACCGCCCCTGTTTTCCTGCCCTCAGGCCGGCTGCTTCGGCCTGTCCAGCAGTTTTTCAGAGCTGTGTACAGCCATCTTGCCCGGGACGGCGTTTCCGATACGCGGATGCCTATTTCATAGAAGGAAAACTCTGTCGGAAATTTCTCATCAGAAATTTCTCTGGCCTTTTCCTCCCGGCGGGCCATATATTCAAAATACCGCTTCAGCTTTTCGGCATCATTTCTGTCAGAGGGGTACCTGGACGGCCTGGGAAGAAGCCAGGGGGCATCTCTGTCTATCAGCTCCGTTTTCATGCTGTCCCGCATTCTGCTGCACCTTCTGGAGTCCTCCGGAAGCCTTCTGGCATGGCAGGTCCTGACCAGGTATTCCTCAAGCTCTGCCTCAGAATGCGCACCCGCCTTCAGATACCTGGCATACCCATTCATCTCCCACTGGCGCTCCCGCTGCCTGCCTGTTTCCCTGCCCCCGGTCGAAAAAATCAGTTCTCTGGCTCCCCGTTCCTGCTCCCTGGCCTTCAGCCTGTCAAGCCCGCACATGTCTATCATCTCTTTCCTTGTCTTTCTCCCAAGCCCTTAGCTTTTCTTATCATCTTACCAGAAATCGCATTATGCCGCCATAGGCTTATTCCAATCTTCAAAAAATCGTCATAAAAATGAAAGAACTCCCACTTTCCCTCCTTCGATTTGGCAGTCTGTGCTGTTGCAATTAGGAGAAAATTATAGTACACTTGAGAATCATTGATAAATATATGACAGGAGGAAGAAACCATGAAAGCAGTTCAGGTAAAAGAAGGCATTTACTGGGTAGGTGCCCTTGACTGGCATGTCAGAAATTTCCACGGCTATACCACGAACCGGGGAGCTACCTATAACGCCTATCTGATTATGGATGAAAAAATCACTTTAATCGATACAGTGAAAGCCCCATTTGCGGCAGAAATGCTGGAGCGGATCAGGGATGTAGTTGATCCGGCCAAAATCGACTATATTATCTCCAACCATGTGGAGATGGATCACTCCGGCGCTCTTCCAGAGCTTTTAAAGATATGCCCAAATGCTACCATTGTCACAAGCGCTCCAAACGGAATCAAAGGGCTGACTGCCCATTACGGGGAATACAGCTACCAGCCGGTCAAGAGCGGAGATTCCCTGAGCATTGGAAAGAGAACGCTCTCCTTCGTCTCCACCCCTATGCTCCACTGGCCGGACAATATGGTTGTCTACTGCCCGGAGGAGAAGGCCCTCTTCTCCAATGACGCCTTTGGCCAGCATTACTGCACAAGCTGCCGCTTTGACGATGAAACAGATCTGGCTATCACTCTGTTTGAGGCAAAAAAATATTATGCAAACATCGTTATGTGCTACGGCTCTCAGGCAGCCGGCGCATGGAAGATTGTAAAGGAATTAAATCCTGAGATGATCATTCCCGGACACGGCGTAATCTGGAGAAGCCATGTGGCAGAGATTCTGGATGCCTACGAGAAATGGAGCACAAAAACTCCTGAGACAGGAGCCCTTGTGGTATTTGACAGTATGTGGAATTCCACCGAGTCTATCGCCAAAGCCATTGCCGAGGGCTTCTCATGCAAGGGCGTTCCGGTTAAGCTGGTTGATCTGAAGACAGAGCACATCTCCAATATCATCCCGTTTGTGCTGGACTGCAAATATATCGCTGTCGGCTCACCGACCCTCAACAACAATATGATGCCGAATGTGGCAGCCTTCCTCTGCTATCTCAAGGGACTTTCCCCGAAAAACCGCGAGGCCTTTGCCTTCGGTTCCTATGGCTGGGGAGGACAGAGCATCGGACAGGTTGAGGAAGAGCTGGTCAAATGCGGCTTTAACATCTGTATGGACAAGATCCGCATCCAGTACATTCCTTCCAGGGAGCAGCTGAAGGAAGTGGAGGCAAAGGTAGAAGCTCTGATCGGCGCATAACCGGCAGATGGCTCTCCGGCATCCGGCTGAACTCTCAGCCGGTGTGACGCTTCAGCTTTCGAGATAGAGAGGGGGCAGAAACACAGGTTTTCAGCCCCCTCTTTTTAGCTGGTCAGGGCTGCTGCAGTACTGGGAAAAGCTCTCCTCTCCGCCTGCCGGAAGAGCCGAAGGGCCTGCCAGAGAGATACTTCAGATCAGGAGGAGCTTTATGTACGAGACAATATGTTCCCCTCTCTCCATCGGGAGGATTACACTGAGAAACAGAATTGTATTTGCCCCGACTACCATGGGCTTTACGGGAGATGAATATCTGACCGCCATGGAACGGATTGCGGAAGGCGGGGCAGCCATGCTGATAGTCGGCGATGTTCCGGCGTTAAATGAGCCGCCTTTCTTTGGGGCTCCCTCTCCTCTGACAGAGGAAGGATTTCTCTTTTTCCGGAAAGTGACAGAGGTGATTCACCGCCACGGGGCGGCTGCCTGCGCCCAGCTTCACATGTCTGACACAGACACTGCCGCTGTGGCCGGGCTCATGCCGAAGCTGAAAGCCGGTATCATCTCCATGGATGAAATGCGCCGTTTTATGAACAGCCGTGTCCGGCCGTTTATCACCCAGATGCCTGCAGAGCGGATTCACTCCATCGCAGAGGGATTTGGAAGAAGCGCAGTCAGACTGGAACAGGCCGGCTTTGACATGGTGCAGATCCACGGCGACCGGATGTGCGGCAGCTTTCTCAGCCCACTGTTTAATGAACGGATGGACCAGTACGGCGGTTCTCTGGAAAACAGGGCCCGCTTTGCTCTGGATGCTGTCCGTGCAGTGCGCTCCTGCTGCCCGGAGCTGCCTCTGGAGTTTAAACTGGCCGTCCGTATGGAACACCCTCATTACGGCAATGCCGGTGCTGCAGAAAAGGAGCTTGAGCAGCTGATTCCCCTTCTGGAATGCGCAGGGATTGACTGCTTCCACGTCACTCTGGCCAACCATTCCAGCCTGAGCGATACAATTCCTCCGGCCAGCCACCCCTATTTCGGAAAAGAGGGATGTTTCCTTCCGTTTGCTGACAAAGTCAAACAATATACGGAACGCCCTGTCTGCGGCGTAGGCGGACTTACTGATCCGGACTTCATCGAAAAACAGCTGGCTTCCGGACGTATCGACTATGCTGCCATGAGCCGTCAGCTTCTGGCCGATCCGGAATGGCCCAAAAAAACGGCTGCAGGATTCACATCCTCTATCTTCCGCTGCATCCGCTGCAATAAAAAATGCCTGGAAGGATTAAAATCCCGCCAGGGCACCCACTGTATCTATGATGATCAAAGGAGGAACTGACATGAAAAATCTGGTTTTTTACAGCAGCAATACCGGAAATACCAGTTTTCTGGCAAAGGCTCTCTCCGCCCATCTGGAGGGCACTCTGATTTCGACGAGGGAGGTGCTGAAGCGGGCGCCTTCCCAGGCCCAGGACAACCTGTCCCAGGTCGTTTTTGTGGGCTTCTGGACCGACAAGGGAAGCTGCGATGCGGATACCCTGGATCTGCTGTCCAGACTTCACGGAAAGAAAATTCTCCTCTTCGGCACTGCCGGCTTCGGGCAGAGTGAATCTTATTTTTCCCAGATTCTCAGCCGCGTCAGCGCGGCCATTCCCCCTGACAGCCAGTTTCTTTCCGGCTTTATGTGTCAGGGCAGAATGCCCTCCTCCGTCCGTTCCAGGTATGAGAGCCTTCTTGGCGCTGCCGGATCCGAGGAGGAGCGGGCCCGCATTTCAGCCCTGATCCAGAATTTTGACAATGCTCTCTCCCATCCGGATCGCTCTGATTCAGAGGCCCTCCTCGCCTGGGCTGACAGCCAGCTTCAGGCTTCCTCAAAAGAAACACGTTAAAAATCTGAAAAATTTGTCAAAACAGATGAACATTTTTATAGTATAATAGCTGAAGAGGCAAAAGGCGGGAGCAGATCTTCCGCCTTGCCTGCCCGCATATGATACAGCTCAGGAGGCGACACCGTGAAACAGGAACTGCATTTTGATCTTCCCATTCATTTTCTTATGGCTCTCTGCGGGGGGTTTCTGGGAGCCTACGCTATTTTCAACCGCATGGCCGTCTTTGCCAATGCCCAGACTGCCAATCTCATCGAGCTTATCGGCGACCTTGTAGGACGGGACTTCTCTGAAGTGCTCATCCGGCTGGGGGCCTTTCTTATTTTCTCCCTGGGCATCGTCCTGTCGGTGTGTCTGGAACGCCGTCTTCACCGGACGCTCAAATATCTGGTGCTTTTCATTGAACTTGCAGCAGTATTTTCTGTAGGCTTCCTTCCGGCAGGGCTGCATCCCATCATAGCCGTCTATCCCATTTTCTTTATTGCCGCCCTTCAGTGGTGTGTATTTCCCGGCGCGGACGGCTTCACGGCTGCCAATGTCTTTTCCACAAATAATGTAAAGCAGACCGTGGCCTCCCTCACAGAATACCTGATCGAGCGCAGGCAAAATCCGCAAGAAGCTGCTGGAAAAGCAAAAAAGGCACGGTTTTTCGGAGGAACCCTCCTGTCCTTTCACAGCGGGGTTGTCTGCGGATACATAGGAAGTCTGTTCCTGGGTCTGAAAAGCATCTGGCTGTGCATGATTCCTCTGCTTTCTGTTCTCCTTCTCCTCTTCACGGAGGACAGGGCGCGGGACGGGCACCTATCTTAAAAGGTGCACCAGCACGCCTCCCAGGGTCAGCATGAGAGCGCCGCAGGAGCGCGTCACAATCTGGGCAAAGGGGAGCAGCTCCATCCTCTTTGCACTGCTTAAAACAGCCACATTTCCGGAGCCGCCCATATTGGTAGTACACATTCCCGCCGCGATAGCAGCCTCAAGGGGATAAAAGCCTACTGCTTTTCCCACTGCTGCGGCTGTCAGGGTAATCACTGCAACAGACGCCACGACAGTAAGCAGGTAAAACGGCGTCAGGGTGTGAAGAATCGTCTTTAAATCAATGAGGGTCGCCCCGATTCCCGTCAGCGCGGCAGCCGTCCAGCTGTGAATGGCAAACTGTCCCCATTCTCTCGCCGCATCTTCCAGCTCCTCAGACAAAATTCCTGTCCCCTTTACCACCACAACCGCGATAATCATCCAGGCATAGGTGGGAATGATGGGCACAAACCGGTTGCACAGGGCTCCCAGCTCATAAAAGGCAAGGGAGAGAATCAGCCCCGCACAGAGCAGGGCAAAGGCAGGCTTCATGGGAGGGCGCTCCGGCGTTTTCTGCCCGTCGTTGACAAGGCGTCCATTTCCTGTCAGGGACGGCCTCCTCTCACCGAGATTGTTTGCCAGCCCTCCAAAAATGATAGCCACACAGTTTCCCAACACGGTCGCCGGCGCGATCCTGGTGAGGATTTCCCCGGCTTCGATTCCCAGAACAGGAGCGTACATGCCGGAGAGAGGCACAGCCCCTGCCGTCATTCCCCCACTTGTCATGGGGATTCCGATAAACAGGATGCCCTCCAGAAAGGAGTTTCCCATAACCATCCCGAGAATCCCGGCTGTCGCCACCCCGGCTGCCAGAGCCACTGCCGCTGTGGGAAGCAGCTTCACTGTCGCCCGAAGAAGCAGATCCCTGTCAATGTTGAACAGGCTTCCTGTGATCAGCGCCGATATGTAAAACACCAGAAAGCCCTCCCGGTTGACAAAGCTGTCCATCATCTCATAGGCATCCTGGGTGAATACTCCGGCCGCCTGAAGGACGGCTGCCCCCAGAATGCAGACGACGGAGCCGCCCAGATAGGTCTTCACCACCGGTACAGTATTCCCCACAGCATTCAGCCCCTCCCCCAGAACCATCAGGAGGATGAGAGAGCCCACCAGTCCCCCGGGCAGGCAGCCGGCATACATACAGACAGCCACCAAAGCCAGAACTGCAAAGTAGAGGGGCAGGGGAAGACCTGCTATCCTGCTTTTTTTGAGGGGGCGTTCTTTTGCCGTACTGCCCGCTTCCCTGTCCCTTTTTCCCGTATCAGGGGGTTCTATGCCAGAGCGTTTCTCATATGGTTCTCTGCTGAACGCTGTTAGCTGTTCTCTCTCCTTTGCGGTTTTCCCCGCTTTCATCTCCCTGCTTCCTTTTCCTGTAAAAATTTCTTTCACCAGTCCTTCCCTCCCGTCTTTCCAGGCAGCTCTTCCCCTCCCCGTTGTTAGTAGCTGCGGATCGGATCCGTTCCATCGTCGCCGGTCTTCTCAATTTTTCTTACTTCCACATAGTAGCCGGCCCTGTTGTTTACCTCTACATAGACCCGTTCGCCGACCTTATGGCCTCTGACTGCCTTTCCGAGAGGTGACTCGATACTGATCTTATTTTCCAGAGAATTTCCCCTGATGCTTGTGACAAGGCGGTACACATCCTCCTCGTCATCGTCTTCAAAATAGAGGGTAATAGTATCATTGAGTCCTACTTCGTCAGATCGGGACTTATCTGACACCACTCTGGCATTTTTAATCATGTTCTCCAGGTAGCGGATACGGCTCTCGTTTCTGTTCTTGTCCTTCTTTGCCGCATAATATTCAAAGTTTTCGCTCAGATCTCCCTGTGCCCGGGCCTCCTTCACCGCCTCGATGGCTTCCTTTCTCACTACCAGCTTCCTGTAGTCTATCTCCTCCTGAATTTTCTTGATATCGCTCTCTGTCAGCTGTTCCCTCATCACTCTCACTCCCATTCTGTCCAAAACGCAAAACCTGCCTGCTCTGTCTTCAGAGGCTTGTCCGCCTGAAGCGTCTTAAACCCGCCCGCTTTGTATAGGCCAGGCATCTTCGCTTTTATATCGAAGGGCCGGCAGCCGCGCACAGGCATTTACGCCTGCGGCCCTGCCAGCCCTGTCTGGTTATCCTTCCAATTTCTCCTCTGCGCTGTATCAGCGTGTCGGCTGTTATCCTCTCTGCGTCCTCTGTCATTACAGCACGTGTCCCTTGGCCTTCATCACCTCGATGACCTGATCCACATACTTCTCGCAGATCTCATCGGTCTCAGCCTCTACCATGACGCGGACCACCGGCTCTGTTCCGCTCTGTCTTAACAGAATACGTCCTGTGTCTCCCAGAGCCTCAGCCACCTTCGCCACCTCTGCCTGAACATCGGCGTCATCCTGGGCCTCTTTCTTGTCGTGAACGCGCACGTTTTTTAATACCTGAGGATAAATCTCAACCTCGTCGGCCAGTTTTTTCAGGCTCTCCTTTTTCTCCAGCATAACCTCCATCACCTTTAAGGAGGTAAGGATTCCATCTCCCGTGGTAGCGTGCTTGCTGAAAATAATATGGCCGGACTGCTCGCCGCCCAGGCAGTGTCCGTTCTGAGACATGTTTTCATACACATACTTGTCGCCTACGGCTGTCTTTTCAAAGCGGATGCCCTCACGCTCCAGGGCCTTGTACAGGCCGAAGTTTGACATAATGGTGGTGACAACAGTGTTGTTTACCAGGCTTCCCTGCTCCTTCATATACTTTCCGCAGATGTACATGATCTTGTCTCCGTCCACCAGATTTCCCTCGCTGTCCACAGCCAGGCAGCGGTCTGCGTCGCCGTCGTAGGCAAAGCCCACATCCAGGCCATTCTCCACCACATATTTCTGGAGCCCCTCGATATGGGTGGAACCACAGTTTGTGTTGATATTCAGTCCGTCCGGGCTGTTGTTGATCACGTGGGTCTCTGCTCCCAGAGCGTCAAATACATTCTTCGCAATGGCAGATGCGCTTCCGTTGGCACAGTCCAGTCCCACCTTCTTATTCTTGAAGGAACGGGTTGCAATGGAGATCAGATATCCGATGTAGCGGTTCCTGCCTGCCGCAAAGTCCACGGTCCGTCCGATCTTTTCTCTGGTGGCGTAGGGGATCTCTCCCATCTCTCCGTCCAGATACTTCTCGATCTCAGTGATCACATTCTCCTCCAGCTTCTCGCCGCGCTCGTTGATGACCTTGATTCCATTGTCATAGAATGGGTTATGACTGGCAGAAATCATAATTCCGCAGTTGAATTCCTCGGTGCGCACCACGTAGGAAACGCTCGGCGTCGTCGTCACATGGAGCAGATACACGTCAGCGCCTGACGCAGTCAGTCCGGCCACGAGAGAGTACTCGAACATATAGCTGCTCCTTCTCGTATCCTTTCCGATTACCACGCGGCAGCGCTCCCCCTCATTCTTCTGTCCGTAATACCAGCCGAGGAAACGGCCCACCTTGTAGGCATCCTCTACAGTCAGAGTCACGTTTGCCTCACCCCGGAATCCGTCTGTGCCAAAATATTTTCCCATTTTACCTGTCCTCCTGTTTTATGTCAACTTATTCTCACATGATTTCCTTCAAATATCTGGAAAGTGCGTCCTGCCATGCCGGAAGCGGTTTAAAGCCGTTGGCCGCAAGCTTGCTCTTGTCCATGCGGCTGTTCATCGGCCGCTTTGCCCTGGCCTTGAACTCGCCGCTTGTCACCGGAGTCACCTTCACCTGATCCATACCGGCCTGTCTGAAAATCTCTGACGCGAACTCATACCAGCTGCACAGCCCCTCATTGGTAGCGTGATAGCGCCCATACTTCTCGGACTCAATCATATCCACCAGAAGCCTTGCCAGATCATAGGTGTAGGTAGGAGAGCCGATCTGATCGTCTACAACGCTCACCGCCCCGTTTTCTTTTCCCAGGCGAAGCATGGTCCTGATAAAGTTCTTTCCGTTTACCCCAAACACCCAGGCGATTCTAACAATGAAAAACTTTTTCACAAGCTCCTCCACCGCCATCTCGCCCTCACACTTGGTCTGACCGTAAACATTTAGCGGCTCCCTCTCATCATCCGGCTCCCAGGGGCGCAGCCCCTGGCCGTTGAACACGTAATCTGTGCTGATATACATCATTTTGATGTCCATATCCCGGCAGACAGCGGCAATGTTTCTTGTTCCTCCTGCGTTTACCCTGCGGCACAGGTCCACATTGTCCTCGGCTGCGTCTACTGCAGTATATGCGGCGCAGTGGATGACTGCATCTGGTCCGGCCTCTGTGATTACCCTGCGGCATGCCTGCGCATCTGTAATATCCATCTCCTCCACGTCCACGCCCACTGCCTCATGGCCGCGCTTTGTCAGTTCGTTTACCACATCATAGCCCAGCTGGCCCTTTACGCCTGTAACAAGTACTTTCATTATAATCGATCTCCATACATCTTTTCAAAATAGTTCTGATACTCACCGTTTAAAATGTGCTTCCACCAGTCCTCATTGTCCAGGTACCACTGAATGGTCTGGGCAATGCCTGTGTCGAAGTTGTATTTTGGCTTCCAGCCCAGCTCTGTCTCGATCTTGGTTGGATCGATGGCATAGCGGCGGTCATGGCCAGGGCGGTCCTTCACATAGCGGATCAGGCTCTCTGGTTTGTCAAGAGCCTTCAGGATCGTTTTTACAACCTGGAGGTTTGTCCGCTCATTATGGCCTCCGATATTGTAAACCTCTCCCTCTCGTCCCTTGTGGATAATCAGGTCAATGGCCTCGCAGTGGTCGGATACATGGAGCCAGTCGCGCACGTTGGCGCCGTCGCCGTAAACCGGAAGCTCCTCATCTGCCAGAGCGCGGCTGATCATCAGAGGGATCAGCTTCTCCGGGAAATGATAGGGGCCGTAGTTGTTGGAGCAGCGGGAGATGGTCACCGGAAGCCCGTAGGTTCTGTGGTAGGCCAGTACAAAGAGATCCGCGCTGGCCTTGGAGGAGGAGTAGGGGCTGGAGGTGTGCAGAGGGGTCTCCTCCGTGAAAAAGAGGTCCGGGCGGTCTAACGGAAGATCTCCGTAAACCTCATCTGTGGACACCTGGTGGTAGCGCTTGATTCCAAACTCCCTGCAGGCGTCCAGAAGCGTTGTGGTTCCCATCACATTGGTACGGACAAAGCTCTCCGGGTCTGTGATGGAGCGGTCCACATGACTCTCTGCGGCAAAGTTTACCACCACATCCGGTTTTTCCTCCCTGAATAAGTCAAAGATGAATTTCCTGTCCGCAATGTCGCCCTTCACAAACTTGTAGTTAGGTTTTCCCTCCACTGGCTTTAAGGTTTCCAGGTTTCCTGCATAGGTTAAGAGATCCAGGTTTACGATCTGGTAATCCGGATACTTGTTTACCATATGGTGTACGAAATTTCCGCCGATAAATCCGGCTCCTCCTGTTACAATAATCTTCATGGTTCTTTCTCCTGTTTTGTTTCTGTTTATTGAATGCACCAGACTGCGCTGAAATACGGTGCGCTTGAGCTGCACCTGGCCGGGCGCACGCGCGCCGGGCCAGCCTTAGTTCTGGTGCAGTTTGTCTACGTATTTGCCGTCCAGGATATCTTTCAGATACTTGCCGTACTGGTTTTTCTTGTATACCTCATAGGCGGCCAGAACCTCTTCGCGGGTGATCCAGCCGTTCAGATAAGCGATCTCCTCCAGGCAGGCAATCTTTCTGTGCTGGTGAGTTTCCACGGTTTTTACGAAATTCGTGGCTTCCACCAGAGATTCATGGGTTCCCGTGTCCAGCCAGGTAAAGCCCTGGCCTAAAAGGATTACATCCAGCTCTCCCTTTTCCAGGTAAATGCGGTTTAAGTCCGTAATCTCAAGCTCTCCTCTGGCAGACGGCTTTAAGCTCTTTGCGAACTCCACCACGCGGTTATCGTAGAAATAGAGTCCTGTCACACAGTAGTTGGACTTGGGATGCTCCGGCTTCTCCTCGATGGAAATGGCCTTGCCGTTTTTATCGAACTCCACAATTCCAAACCGCTCCGGATCGTCTACATAGTAGCCGAATACCGTGGCTCCCTGGTCCTTTGATGCAGCCGCTCTCAGGCGCTTGGGAAGTCCCTGTCCCTGGAAAATATTGTCGCCCAGGATCATGGCAACCGAGTCGCTGCCAATGAACTTTTCGCCGATGATAAAGGCCTGGGCCAGTCCGTCAGGACTTGGCTGCACCTCATAGCTTAAACGGATTCCAAACTGATGCCCGTCCCCTAAAAGCTCCTCAAACCTTGGCGTGTCCTCCGGGGTGGAGATGATCAGAATATCCCTGATCCCCGCGCTCATCAGCACCGAAATCGGATAGTAGATCATCGGCTTGTCATAGATGGGCAGAAGCTGCTTTGATGTTACCTTGGTAAGCGGATACAGGCGTGTGCCTGAGCCGCCGGCTAAAACGATTCCCTTCATGTTTCTCTCCTTGCACTGTGGCTTTCCCACATTTTCTGTTTTGTAATGCCCTGAAGTCAGTACTTCTGAATCTTGAGATTTTCTCTGTCAGCCCGTTTCTGAATATATGAGCGCTTTCTGAAACTGCTGCCGGGCAGACTTATGCACTATAGGTAATATAACATAGATAAAACAGTTAGTAAATGTTTAAGAATTACAAAATCCTTAATAGTTTCAGCGTTTTTTGTGTTTTTCAGTCACCAGCGCCTGTCTGAAATCCTCTTTCAGCCGGGTCCGGCTATCCGGCGCCAAAATCACCTGACTTTTTCGTATCTGGTAGGGGCACTTTATCAGAACCGTTCCGGCCTATGGATTTCCTGGGTCTCTCTTCCAGATCATGGTATACTCCATTTCTCCCGCGTCTTCATCAAGCTGTTCTGACTGTACGGCAAAGCCCTCCCGGAAATAGAAGGAAACGGCTCTCTCATTTTTCTGATAGACGCCTAATGACAGGGAATCATATGATTGCTTGGCAAAGTTTAGAAGCTCTTTTCCTGTTCCCAGAGAACGGTACGCTCTGTCCACAAAAATTCCCGCAATATATCCCTCCACAATTCCCATAAAGCCCTGGATTTCTCCATCCGCCTCATATACGAAAACCTCTGCCTGCAGAATCTGTTCCTCCACCATGGAATAGTTGGATTCCCAGTACTCGTTTGGGATAAAAGGATGGGCATCCTTATTTCCGTTCAGCCAGATTCTCATCACCTGTCCCGTATCTTCTTTCTGAAATTTCCTTATCATAATCACTGCCTCCTCTGTTCTGCCGTATGGCGGACAGCCACAAGGGCTGTAATTACTGTCATGCACACTCCGGATATGAAAAACCAGGTATTTACGCCAACCTTTTCTGCTATGGGGCTGCTAAACAGCAGGCCCACCGGCATTGTCACGGACGAGATCAGGGTGAGCACAGAAAATGCCCGTCCCATTTTTTCACCGGCCACTGTCTCCTGTATATATGCAGTCAGAGGGATTGTATGCACATTTCCTGCTGCCCCCAGGCCGATGCAGGAAACCGCAAAGAGAAACCAGCCTGCGTAAACCGGCGGGATCAGGCCGCAGACCGCTGCCATAATGCCCATGCCAAACAAACCTCCGAATGAAACTCTGATCTTTCGTTCTACCCTCAGCACACTGGAAAATAACAGCGAAGATACAATCATCCCTATTGCGAAGGAGAGTTCCACCGCACTTCCATAGATAGCCGACAGGCCGAAGTATTCGCTTGTCATGAGCGGGTAAAAGGAAGATAACGGCCCGTAGAAAAACATGCAGAGAGCCTCTGCCATTACGATATGGAACAGCCTTTTGTCTTCTCTGAATATCTGGATCCCCTCTCTCACCTCAGCGGCAAAGTGCTGCTTTTCTTTTTCTGCTTTGGGCAATGGCGGAATTTCAACCGCTGCCAGGGCAATACTTGCCAGAATCGCTCCCACCACATCCGTCAGCAGGACAACGGACATGGGAAAAGCTGCATACAGTGACGCTCCGATTACCGGTCCCAGCAGGAAGGAACCTGAATTTAAAAGCTGCATCCAGCCATTGGTCTTAACCAGCTGGTCTTTTGGCACAAGCTGCGGAATAATCGACTGTATGGCAGGCTGCTGAAAGGTGCTTCCGATTCCGCGTATGCAGAGCATAAAAAATACAGTCCATACAGGCATCTCAAACACAGACAGCAGTACCGCATAAATCAGTGCGGCCGTTCCCATTGCCAGGTCCGAGAAAATAGAGATAAACTTCCGGTTATAGCGGTCTGCCGCAATCCCCGCTGCCGGGCTGAACAGTGACATGGGCAGGTATGCCACCATGCCTGATATTCCCAGCATCAGCGGGGAAGAGGTTTTTTCGGCAAGCCACCAAATCAGTGCAAACTGAACGCCGTGACTGCCAAGCATGGAAATTGCCTGCCCTGATGCCACAGTGATAAATTTTGTTTTCCATCTGTCTTTTTCAAACATTTCAATCTTCTTCCTTTACTGTATTTTTTCTGAATGAAAAGGACAATAGCAGAAAAAACAGAATGTTCCTCCTGAGGGATTCTCTGCCCGGGGCGGACCGCTCCAGCAGCAGGTTCTGCTTGCTGCAGTGCAGTCCTGCGAGCCGGGGCTTGTTACTCACAGAAATCCGGCAGAATTTCTGTAAAATAAAAAAACAGATAACCCGGGAGACAGGTTATCTGCACAATTATTCTGCTTGCTCTCTCAGCGCAGCCAGATACAGGCAAAACGGTACACCAAACTAACAGGCCCGCAAAAGCGCCTGAAAAGAGCCGGCTATAATGAAGCTGTCCGCAGAATAAGTACAACAAAATAACCCATCACCGTATGATGAGGACGAAATTCTTTCGTTCATTTTATTGTCCTGTAATCAGCGAACAGACGACATCAAGCCACCTCCCTTTACTTTAAAATCTTTCTGAAGTCTACCACAGAACGGTTAAAAAGTCAATTCCAATCAAATCTTCCGCTTATTCCGACAGCTTGACGATTATCATCCCCTCCTCAAACAGGATAGAGCCTTCTGCCGGATAGCACGGCATATCCAGGGAAAGCTCTTTAGCGCGGGCGTACTGGCTGTCTGTCGGGTAGGAAGCTGGAAGCCCCAGGCTGTTCATCAGGCAGACGATGCGCACGCTTCCAATTCTCGTGGTGGGATCGGTCTCAAAAATAGACGCTCCCAGGGCATCCCACTTCAGCCTGTTGGAAGGAGTCTCCACTGCCTTCCTGCCGCCGATGAACACGAAGGGCACCGCTTTCTCGTCAGCCGGATCCCGGACACTCTGTGTCTGGGCGTAGATCTTCTCCGCCAGCATCTGATCCTGAAGAGCCGTCAGATGCATGGCCTCGTAATAGCGGTTAGCAGTCTTTGTCTGCTCCAGTCCCGAAAACAGGAAAAATACGCAGAGCAGGGCCGTCAGGATTTTCCTGTCTCCCACCAGCTTCACAAGAGCCGCGCTGCAGAATGCCAGAACGAAGGGATAGACCAGCTGAGCCCGAAGAATCTGGGGGCCTCCCACCACAAAGGTCATGAAAAATGTGGAGAGCACCGTGACGGCGGCAGCAAGCAGCAGGAATCCCTTTCCCTTCTTCTCAGCCCTCCAGCCTCTAAAGAGGCACAGAAGGAAAAACAGCACTGTCACCGGCAGATAGAAGCGGCTGTAGGCCGGCAGTTCGTGGGCGAGGACTCTGACCAGATCCTGCCAGATTCCTGCGGCTATGCCGGACAGTTCCATGCTTCCCCATCTGGAATAGGTCTGGAACAGCTTTCCCGTCCCCGCCATATGGCTGAGCAGGGCTGCCGACACCCGGGCCAGAATCAGGTATCCGGCCAGTCCGGCTGCGAATATGGCCGCCAGCCGGGCGCAGACAGAAAACAGGCCTCTGCCGCCCCTTCTTTTCCCCTGCGCCTCTAAATAGTAAAGGACAAAGACGGATGCATTAACTGCAATATAAAACGGAACCAGTACCTGATAGGTGGAAAATCCCCATATCATCAGGCCTGCCGCCGGCACACACCACCATGGGCTTTTTCCAAACCAGGCCCAGGAGAAGGCACAGAAGGCCGCTGTCACACAGAGCAGAAAGGCAAACGCCACCTCAAAG
>JAHZAR010000072.1:0-3189 GCA_019423835.1 Clostridiales bacterium
ATACCGGAACATACGGCGTCAGATTTTGCTCCGGATAAGGAAGATTATCTGAGGTGGTTCTCTCAGATCCAGGAAATGGGAGCGAATACAGTCAAAGCGGCAGGTATTATGGATGATACGTTTTACAATGCTTTCTTCGAATATAATACGGGCCGTGAGGAGCCGCTTTATCTCTTGCAGGGAATTCTGGTACAGGACGCCGCGAATTACGGCGCAGGCGGCGCCTATGAAGAGAATTACATGGGACAGCTTCTGAAGGACGGCAGGCAGATGGTAGATGTAATTCACGGAAACCGTCTGATTATGGAGCATGTACCGGGAAAGGGAAGCGGATGGTATGCGAAGGATATATCAAAATGGGTTCTCGGATTTCTTGTGGGTTCAGAGTGGAGCGGAGACACGGCAGTGTATACAGATCATGAGACCACTCATGACGGCAGCTATACGGGAAACTATTTTATGACCTCTGACACGGCAGAGCCGTTTGAGGCAATGTTAGCCAGAGTCATGGATGAGATCACAGAATATGAAAGCAGAAAATACAAGCAACAGCACCTGATTGGGTTTGTGAACAGTCCTGCCACGGATCCACTGGAATACCGGGATGATTACGGGGAGCTTCATGAAAAGTATGCGCAGTCCGGAATGGAAGGAGTTACATATGCCCGCCAGTTGGACAAGATCTGCCAAATCGATGCAGAACATATCCTGCCTACTGAGAAGATGAAAGCAGGATATTTTGCGGCGTACAGCCTGTATGATTTCTGTGATGATTTTTACAGGTATCTGTCGGAAGAACAGACGGAGAAACTGGCGGATATTCTTTCGGGGATCGATAAAACAGGTATTTATGACGGCTATGCGGAGCTGCTTGGAAGATACCACACAATGCCTGTGGTCTGTACCGGATATGGATTTGCCACAGCCAGGGGCGTTGTGTCGGAAAAAGGGTTCCCGCTGACAGAAAAAGAGCAGGGAGAGCGGCTTGTGGAGGTCTATGAGGAACTGTGCAGTACAGGCTGGAGCGGAGCGGTGATCAGTTCCTGGCAGGATCGGTGGGAACTGAAAAGCTGGAATACAGCGTATGCGCAGGACTTTACCGAAAATTCCATGTGGCATGATATCCAGACGGAAGCACAGGGATATGGCCTGATGAAATTTTCGGCAGAGGGGCGTGTCATAGACGGAAGCGCTGACGAGTGGGAAGAAGAGGATGTCATCTGTGTGAATGACGGCTTAACGCTGTCCGCCTATGCAGATTCGGAAGGACTGGCCCTTCTGGTACAGGGCGAGAAGGTTTCTCCTGAGACAGCACTGTATATTCCTGCAGATACCACAGACAAAAGCGGGAGCAGAACATCACGGTCGCCGTTTCTGTCCTTTTCCCGGCCTGCGGATTTTTTAATCTGTATAGACGGAGCGGAAAACAGCCGTATTCTGGTTCAGGAGCGGTACGAATCGGTTCGTGCCAATTTCCAGCAGGAGATAAATGGGGAAGATGCCTATGTCTCATTTCCGGCTGAAGATTCCGATGTATTCCGTCCGGTCTATATGGTTATGAAGAATACCGTCATGGTAGAATATGTGGACTATACAAACCGTGAGATGAAATATCTTCCCACATATGAGACAGGAAAGCTGCGCCATGGAAATGGAAATCCGGACGCGGAGGATTATGATTCCCTGGCGGATTTCTGTTACGGTGACGGCTGTGTGGAGATTCGGATTCCATGGGCTCTTCTGAATGTGGCAAATCCGGCAGAGATGCTCATTCATGATGATTATTATGAGAATTACGGCGTAGATTTTATCAGGGCAGATGAATTCTGGCTGGGAATTGCCGGAGAGGATTCCGGGGAAATCAAAATGGAGGAGTTTCGGCTGTCCTGGGAACAGAAGACATATGAAGAAAGACGGAAGCAGTCTTATGAGATTGTCCAGTCAATGTGGAGATAACAGATGCAGCAGAGTGTTGTCAGTACGATCATATTTTTATATATCTTTATAAGTGCCGCCCTTTTGCTTTTTAATATTATCTATATGTTGAGCAGCGGTGTCAAGCGGCGGATTCTGAAATACAGAATCCATAGAGAGGCAGAAGAGCAGCGGCAGATCATAGAAAATCTTCCGGAAAGTATGGATGAACGTTATCGGCGGCGCCTGTACGCAAAGATAAAAAATGAGGAAGAACTGCTGATCTGTGTGGAGGCGCTGGAGAGAAACCTGAGCACAACAGAGAAGAAAAAACTGACAGCGTACATGCTTTCCTGCCGGAATGTCATATTTGATGCCGCCAAAATATACTGGAAAAAACCGGCAATGGAGAAGGCGCTGTTTGCGTATTTCATTTCCCTGATTCCTCCGGAAGCGGCAGAAGAATACCGAAGAATGGGAGAGATTCTTCTGTCTTTTCTGGAACATTCTACTGTCTACTGCCGGGAAAATGTGCTACAGGCTCTGTACAGTCTCGGCAATGCGGATGCGCTGATACAGGCCTTTCAGATTTTCCAGGAAAACGGATGGCACCATGAATCGAAGCTGCTCGTTGACGGACTGACAGAATTCAGAGGTGATAAAGCGGCTTTTGCGCGCAGAATGTGGAACCAGAAGTGGGATGAAAGGATGAGAACAGTACTGATCCGCTTTATGACCAGACTGGAGGAGGATATGTCTGATTTGATTCTGCCCGAGCTCACGGCAGGACATTATGAGCTGTGCTTTTCGGCGGTCCGGTATTTTGCGGTCCACCGGAATGAAGAGGCAGAGCCGGCGCTTCTTAAGCTCCTTCAGGGGGACGGAGATATGGCGGCAGCGGCGGCCCGGACTTTGGGATATTATCCCGGCGGGAAAACAAAGCAGGCACTGAAGCAGGCGCTTCACAGCCGTAACTGGAATGTGCGCCGCAACGCAGCAGAATCCCTGGCGATGATGAATCTTTCAAAGGAAGAAACAGCACAGTTATGCGCGGATGAGGACAGGTATGCCAGGGAGATGTTCCGTTATGTGCTGGAAGGCAGAGGAGAAAAGGAATGCTAGGAATATTGGAGCATGCTTTAAAATTTGTCAACTGGTTTTTTCTGTTTTATCTGATGATCTATGCGACCTACCTTCTGCTGTCTGTGGGAGTGGGAGCATGGGATCTTTACTACGCGAATAAAAGGCGTAGGATTAAAAACGAGATTAAACATG
>JAHZAR010000072.1:3199-14024 GCA_019423835.1 Clostridiales bacterium
TTCCGGTGTCAATTCTTGTCCCCGCATACAATGAGGAGGTCACAATCGTGGACAGCATTGAATCTCTTCTGAAGCTGGATTACCGGCTGTATGAGATTATCATTGTGGACGACGGCTCTTCAGATAATACGGTGAAGGAACTGGTAGAGCACTTTAAAATGCGCAGAGTACATCAGCCTATACGGAAGAGACTGGAGTGCGAGCAGGAGAAGGAAGTGTACCGGGCAGACGGACTCAAAGTACCGGTTACCCTGATCAGCAAATACAACGGAGGCAAGGGTGATGCCCTGAATATGGGGATCAATGCTTCGGCCTATCCGTATTTTCTCTGTATTGATGCTGACTCCATGCTTCAGGAAGATTCCCTGGAGAAGATCGTACAGCCGGTGATGGAAGAAAATAATGTGGTGGCTGTCGGCGGCCTGGTACGCGCTTCGCAGAGTCTTAAGATGAAGGACGGAAAATGTGTGGGGTACCGTATGCCATGGAATCTTGTGACCTGCATGCAGATTATGGAGTATGACCGTTCTTTTCTGGCTGCCAGGATTCTGCTGGACCGTTTTAACGGAAATATGATTATTTCAGGAGCATTCGGTCTGTTTAAGAAGGACATCGTGATTGCGGCAGGAGGATATGACCGGGAAACGCTGGGAGAAGACATGGAGCTTGTAGTGAGGCTGCATGTTTTCTGCAGGAACAATAAACTGCCGTATCTGGTGCGGTATGAGCCGGACGCAGTCTGCTGGAGCCAGGTGCCCGAATCCCTGGGAGATCTGAGAAAGCAGAGAAGGAGATGGCATCTGGGGCTGTTTCAGAGTCTGATGAAGCACCGGAGAATGTTTATGAACCCGGTATATGGATGGCTGGGGATGGTATCCTACCTGTATTATCTTCTGTATGAACTGCTGTCTCCCGTATTTCAGGTTGCCGGCTGGATTGCAATGGCCGCGTCTGCGGCAATGGGGATTCTGAACTGGAATTTTATGATACAGTTCTATCTGATGTATACGGCGTACAACGCAGTTCTGACAATAACGATATTTTTCCAGCGTATCTACACAATGGGTATGAAGATGAGTATGCTCGATGTAGTGAAAGCCATTATCGTCTGTGTTCTGGAAAACGTATTTTTCCGGCTGTTTCTGGATGCGGTGCGTGTGACGGCGTTTATCGGTTATGGAAAACGGAAAAAACAATGGGGACAGATCAGGCGCGTCAAGCAGAACGGCGTATAAAAATGAGAGAGTATAAAAGGGGAACTGATGAAAAAAGGCAATAAGATACATTGGGAAAAATCAATTACTGTGACGGTCCTCATGATTATACTGATCATCTCAATTTCCTATGGCGTGATTCAGTGGATCAACCATCGGGAAGAGGAGAGCAGTTTTGACAGGCTTCATGAGGAAGCCGGGAAAATAGCCAGCCATATTGAAGAGAATGCGGAGAGTGACAGAGAAAAGCTTGAGCTGATCGCCGGAGTGGCGGCCCAGTATGAGGATCTGTCCTCACAAAGTCTCTGGGAATTTCTGGATTCGTATGCCGACATGGGAACCATATCAAAGATTGAGATTCTTCTTCCGGGAAACACTGTCCTTACAGCAGGAGGGCAGCGTGTGGATGCAGAAGGAATCTTGGATTTTGAAGAAGAGGCGGCACAGGGTCCGCATATTACGAACCGGGAACAGGATCTCACAGACAGCAGCTACATTGTGCGGAATTATGTGCCTGTGATCAGGGACGGGGAGACCGCTGCCATGCTTTACGGGGTGATCCGGATGAAAGATCTGCCGGACGAACTGTCGGAATTCACATTCGGAGGAAAGGCGTCCATATATATCATAGATGGAGAGTCAGGGGATTTCCTGGTCGACACCTGGCATTCTTTTGAGGGAGGGAATATGTGGGCTCTCGGAGAGAGGAAGATGGCGCCCGGATACAATCATGAACAATTAAAGCAGGGAGTAATTGACGGGAAAAACGGATACGTGGTATTTGTTTCCAGAACAGTCGGAGAGTATCTGTATTTTTATTATGAGCCTATCAGGATTAATGAATGGAGAATTGCTCTGTCGGTGCCCGAGAGCATAGCTTTTGAAAAGGCGTATGAAGTCAGAAATGTTCTTAATATTATTCTGATTTTTGAAAGCATTGCCTTCATCCTCTACTTTCTGTGGATGATCCGGTATGCCCGGAAGGAGACAAGTGAAAAGCAGCATAAGCTGGATACCATCAACTATATGTATGATGTAGAAAAACTTCTGTTTAATGCTCATGAAAATAAGGAAAACATCACTGCTGCCCTGGAGAAGATTGCGCAGATTCTGCAGGCAGAGCGGGTCGGTCTGTGGATTGTGGGAAAGTCCCGGGGGGATGTGGCCTTCCTTTGGAAACGAGATAAAAACGCAAAGGATCAGGCGGAAGCTGTTCAGAAAGAAAATATTTATGCTCTGCTGGAATATTTTGAAGAGGGAAACAGTGCATTTGCGGCAGATAATGCTGAGATGCTGAAGGAAAAGCTTCCCAAAAATGAACACGATATGATCTATAATATTGCGGCTGTTCCCATTCAGGATCTGGATGGAAGTATCTGCGGAATCCTGGTAAGCTGCAATATGAAGGGCAAAAAGGCGGATGTCTCTCTGCTGGAAAGCGTAAAATTCAGTTTCGGAATGTTCTGTCACAATCTGACATCGTTTACCATGGCAAAAGAGCAGGGAGAAATGGACATGCTGACGGGATTGTACAACCGGAACCGGTATGAATCGGATCTTTCTGTAATCAGGGCACGGTATCAAGGCTCTATGGCCTGCGTCTATATCGATGTCAACGGTCTGCACGAACTGAATAATACGAATGGGCACGGCGCCGGGGATACCATGCTGAAAACGGTAGCACTGCAGATCAGAAACAGCTTCGGAACTGAGTCCGCATACCGGATCGGCGGAGATGAATTCATCATATTTGTGCCGGATAAGCCGGCTGAGACAGTGGACAGGCTGTGCCGTCAGCTTGCTGAGACACTGGAAAAAGAGAATTATTACATTTCTGTGGGCGTTCAGTGGGAGAAGAATGTCACTTCCCTCTCAGCCCTGATTAAGGCGGCAGAAAAGAAGATGTATATGGCGAAAAAAATGTATTATGAGAAGGAAGTGAATAACAGAAGAAAAGAAATGCGTGTATAGCTGTAAACAGTCAGGAAGAGATATACCATACTTATTCGTGAAGAGTGCAGTTGCCTTGCATTTATCATGAACAGGGACAAGATCAACTGGATTCTGAAAGAATTGAATACAGGAGTCCGAATATGGAGCATTTACCAAAGAAAATCCATCAAAACGGCATCAGCTACACGCTGGTGGGAGACTGCTGCATCCCCGACCTGAAGTTGCCGGAGGAAAGCCGCCCCGCAGGAGACCGGGCAGATGCAGAGCTTTCTGGAACACTACACCGGCAGCATGGTCTGCTTCAGCTACAAGATCGAGGCCAGGGATTTGTACAATCTGGTGCTGAAGGATATACAGGAACTGGAGGCGCAGGCCATGAAGGACGCCGATGCGTTCTGCCAGCGCCTCAACAGCCGGATGGAACGCCGGTATCTGGTGGACGCTTCCCAGACCGAGAAGGAACGGAAACGGCTGGAAGTCAGGATTGTTTATAACTTTGTCGGAGAAATCCCGAAGATTGCAGCGTAAATAAGGCTTAAACCCCATAGGTACAGAATGTGGACCTATGGGGTTTAAGCTATGTACGGGGAAAATCCGTTTTATTGGATAACGAAAATGACCACTGCCTATGGTTTCTGGAGAAATATCCCCAAACGAGTTTTTCAATTACATCACCACGAGTGAGCATTCAAATGGCATACTGCCGCAATAGGTAAAACAAAGTGTCCTTGATTTCTCCTTTGTGGAGCGAGGGTACTTTTTCATACCCGTTTCCACCGCCCCAAAAGGGATTTTTTGTAGTGCTTCCGCTCTTCATCGGCATCGGCAATGCCGGATCGGTCTAAAAATTCCACGCCCATGGCAATATCCTGGGGCATCCCTAAGCCCTCGCAGTAGATGCGACCTAAGACGTAAAGACTGCGGGGTTTATCTTTGGTTTCCCAGGCCAGCCGGTATGCTTTCTGATAGTCCTGCGCTGTACCGATGCCGTCCAGATAACAGTGGGCCAGAAATTGATAGCCGAAATTATTGCCCTCCTGGAGCTGCAAGGCCTTGGAAAAATACTCAAAGGCCTTGGCCCGGTCCTGGGAAATTCCAATGCCCAAAAACAGACAAACTCCCATCATATCGTAGGCATACGAATTATTTTCTTCTTCTATGGCTCTGTTAAAATACTCGCAAGCTTTTTGAGGATTCTTTTCGACCCCCTTTCCATCGTAGAAGTCGATGCCGATTGCATACCAGAGGCCGGGCTGTCCCCCTTCGGCTGCCTGGACTCTCCAGTAATGGGCTTTTTCCTTTTCACCGGCTTTCTCAAGGTCGTTGGCATAGAAAATCTGATGGGGCGGATAGCCCATCTCGGCGCCCATGGGGAAAATTTGGGCTGCTTTTTCCGGCTGAGACTCCACATAACCCTCATCTCCATTTCGGTAATAATGTTCCAGATTATTTCCCGCAAAGTAAATGCCGCCTTTAAAAGCCCGCCAGAACCAGTCCTCGCATTTTGTAATATTTTCAATCATGTAAGAACGGAAGGCTTCCTGGCTGGGAAAGTCGTTCCGGCTTTTTTCCTCGATGGAAAGAAAATCCCACCAGAAATAGGTATTTCCTATGGTGTACTGGCAGAAAGCATCCCCTCCCGCCGCTTTGTCTAATACCTGTTTGAAGGCTTCTTTTAAGGTAATAGGAGATTTCTTTTGCCAGGCAGGGGTAAAGAGGCCGCTACGCTTAGCTACCAGGATTCCCAGAGCGCTGCCCCGCTCAATGGAGCGGTGGAGCAACTTCATTACCTTTTTGTCGTCCTCCGGAAAATGGTGTCCTGGCCACACGTACTGATAGCCGCTTAGGCATCGAGCCAGCAGACAGTCCGCATCTCCGTCGCCAGCCTCGGATGCTTTTACCAGGAGATTAAATCCTTCCTGTCCCCGGTGAAGCCGTAGTCGATTGTCATAGTAGATGTACTGCAGGGCTGTTTCTACGTCGTCGCTGAAAAATTTTCCCATAATGTTCTCCCTTCGATTATAACATTTATCCTTGGACCGATTTATTTATGGCTGCTTCCAGTCAGAGAATCCGTTCCGAAAACCAAAATTTCCCCGGCCTTTTTTAAAAGAATCGCATCATCAAAGATCAGCTGCCTCTGCTTTGCAAGAGATTGGCGGACAGAGGCGTTGAACATGCTGTGAGGGCGGTCCACTGCCACATACAGCGACATTCCTACAAAGGTAAGGGCAATCTGACCGTTTGCAAAATCTGCAAAACAGGTGATCTGCTCTAACATCCGGGGAGTAAGCAGATAAAAGGCATTGTGTTCATCTGCTGCAAAAATCTCAAATCTTCGGTTGAAGACCTCATTTTCAGTCTGAATTTTGTAGGGGGCCGTGTAGCCTTTTAAGTTGGAAAGAAATTCTTTTTCAAAAATCTGCAGATGGCCGAAACTCCATTTAAAGTCCTCAGGAAGGGAAAAACGCATGACCTGACCGCTGAAAATCGTGCGGATTTCCGACTTTTTCCCATTGCGTTTTAAATACTGGGTAACAACGTCGCCATAGGAAAAGGGTATTGCGTAAAGAGTTCCAGAAAGCTGGTCTTCACTTTTAAAATATTTATATTCTCCGCTGTTTACTACATGGCTGTCGCGGATTTCATTGTAGTCAAATCCACCTTTGGGCGCGTAGGACAGGTTGGAAAATCCGCCTGCCGTCCCTACGATCCGCAGCACATAGGTACCCTTAAAGGCTTGGTTGAAGGTTTCATATGTTCTTTTTACAAACAGATGATAGAGAAGGAGATAAAGACCCACTGACAGAAGGGCGGGCAGGATGATCACCCCGGTAATCATTTCCGCAGGGCTTTCCTTTAAATAGGCTATTCCGTCTGGGGTGGTCAACAAGAGGAAAAATAGGACGGAAGTGATAGCCAGGAATACTGCCGCTGAAAAAGCCGCAGCAAAATAATAGCTCCTGCGGGATTTCTTCTGCAAAGATTCTAATGTTTTTTCATCCATTTCAGGCTCCTTTAGTCAAAATTTGCTTCAAAATTCCGTTTCTTCTCATCTGCCTCGTAGAAATCGGCCGGTTTCATGCGGCACAGGGAGGCGACCAGGGACCAGGGGATGGTCCGAAGAGTCTGATTGTAGAGGGAAACATTTGAATTATACAGCCGTCTGGCGGCCTGCAAGTGCTCTTCCGTCTGAAAAGCCGCCCTCTGGTACTGATCCAGGGAAATCCAGGAATTTAACAGAGGATACTGCTCATAAAGGGCATCAATTCCGGCGGTTACGCCATTTAAGTCACGGTGGAGGGAGGCAAGGGCCTCGATTTTCTGGCTGACGGCCTCCCTCCGCCTACGGCCTGTCTGGTGCAGCAGGCTTTGGGATCTCTGTTTTTGACTCTGATTTTGGCTGTGGGCCCTAAAACGGCTTTGAAAGCTGGAGCTCCTGCAGTGCTCCTTATTTAGCTGGCTTCGGATCTTTTGCATATTCTGGCTCTGAAGGTCAATTTCCTGGTCAATGCTGTGCACCGCTTCGGCTGAGATCTCCGCCTGCTGATTTAGTCTCTGGCTTTCCAATCCCGCACCACTGCGCAGGGCCGTAACGCCTGTAAGAGTTTCATATTCATGGGAGAGGTATTTTTTTACCGCTGCCAAAAGCTCATTTAAAAGATCCCAACGCTTTTCTAAGGCCACGTCGATGCCGGACGCGGCTTCTTCTACCTTTACTGAAAGCTGCTGCAAGCGGTTGTAGGCCACAATGAACCCGATTACCAGAAGTAGAATAAGAACAGCACACCCGATTATGATAAACATGCTTATACCTCCGTTATCTTATTAAAGTACAAGAATCTCTATAATATCTATATTTTATATTAGACAACAAAGCAGTTTATTTGTCAATCAGTTTGCCCCTGCAGCATCAAATAGTAGCGATACAAACCATGTTTACTGCTTCTGAGTATACAACAAATGTTTGTTAAAAAATTATTGAATTCATCACCGACAGTTATCCAGGGGCTGATTGAGAACCCGTCAGGCAATTCTGGGATCTCCCTGAACTGTCAGGGAATGGCTGCATCTGCATAGTTCTGCAGTTTTTTCAGAGCGTCCGGAAGCTGTTCATGCTCTGACGGATATGGCGCTCCCGGATTGCCGGGCGGAGGGCGCCAAGAGCAGAACAATCATAAGCCGCAGATATATACCGTTCCCCATTGGAGGCTTTGATTTTGTGAAATCGGTGACATATTTTTGCAGAACCCTGACACGCGCGGCGCGCTGGAAGGCGTAAGGGATCCTTCTCCGGTATCCAGTATACTAGCCCTGGCTGCTTTCAGCCGGGCATGGAAGTTCTTCCAGAGATCCTTTCTTCATGGTCATATCTATGTGCCAGTCTGTACACCTCCTTATTCTCCTGAGTTTATTGTAAAATCGTTGAAAAAAGCTGTCAGCCTTTTAATACCACACCAATTCTAAGCTGCAAAAATGGAATAGACCGTTTCCTTCTGATCTGTTTATAAAGATTTATGTTTAAGAGGCGGCAGCGTTGCCGGGTTCTGAGAAAATCCCGTCCGGTTCTATTCATCTGACACCAGTTTTATTTGAGAAGCTGGCCGGAAGAACAGATAGGAAGGCAGAACAATTTCGGCTGACCAGGTTTGCTTTCTGTGCTTTTATCCATACAGAAAACACATGGATCAAGATAAAAGATAAGTATTCGACATTAAAAAGACAACGTTATATAATCAAGCCAGAAATTCAAAAGGTCTTGATTATAAAGTCAAAGTCACCAGAAATGTAAAAACTTACCGAGGTATAGACAGGAGGAAGTACCAGTGAAAAAAATTCGTTTCAGAATTGCAGCAATGATTACAGTTCTTTCTCTCACGGCCTGCAGGACTGCCGGAAATCCTTCTTCCGCTTCTCTGGAAAACACGTCTGCTGTGTCCGTGCCGGAGACGATGGATGCCGGAATTTCAGAAACAGAAGACGGTACTGGGACAAATGATGAAACTCATGGAAGTAATATCCTAGTGGCATACTTTTCCTGGGCGGATAACGCCATTTTGGCAGATGATGTAGACGCGGTATCATCTCCCAGTGTGATTCCGCCCGGCAACGTGCAGCAGCTGGCAGGCTGGGTGCAGGCGGAAACCGGAGGGGATTTGTTTTCTATCCGGGCTGCCGAGCCGTATCCAAGCGATTGGGATGAATGTCTGGATAGAGCAAATCAGGAACGCGGAGACAATGCCCGCCCGGAACTGGCGGAATCCACAGCCAGTCTGGAACAGTATGATACGGTATTTCTGGGATACCCCAACTGGTGGTACGGTGTTCCCATGGCTCTCCTTTCTTTTCTGGAGCAAAACGATCTTTCCGGAAAGCAGGTATACCTGTTCTGTTCTCATGGTACCGGCGGCCTCGCCAACAGCGTGGAACTGATTACCAATGCTGTACCTGAAGCAGTAATCTCTGATGATATTTTTGACTGTTATGAGGAGGAAGCCGCATCTTCCCGGGAAGATATTCAGGACTGGGTCAGAGGACTGGGATTCAGCGCCAATGAAATGAGATAAACACTGCAGCAGCCTGTTTCTCTGCCAGCAGTACAAAACAAAGCATACTGCAGAAAATGCAGGACCCGTGAGCTGCTTACGGTAGTGCTGCTGTCAGCAGGAGGTACAGAGCCATGTATTCGGAACCCTGAAAGCAGGAAACACCGAGAGGAGGTGGTGTGTGCCCTGGTACATGACAGCGGGTGTATGGAAATCCCCCGGATGTTTAACGCCTTAAATGCCTGCAGAGATCTGCTGACAGAGAAAAAATGAATCGAACAAAATGAAATTGGAGGAAACGAATATGGAATTAAAACAATTACCGAAAATTGCTCTGGGCGCCTGGGCCTGGGGAAATGATGGGACTTTTGGCGGGAACCTGACTGATTCGGATCTGCGTCCGGTATTTGACGCGGCCATGAAAGCCGGCCTGAATCTCTGGGATACGGCTTATGCCTATGGCATGGGTGTTTCCGAGAAAGTGTTGGGGGAGTTTCTGCGTACCGTACCCCGTGACAGCTATCTTATTTCGGACAAGTTCACGCCTCAGTGTGCGGATCCCAATGCAGAAAATGCCGTAATCGCCTTGTATGAAACCAGCGCCAGACTGCTTGGCACTGACTGCATGGATGTTTACTGGATTCATAACCCGGTGGGGGCGCCGGAGTGGACAAGGAAGCTGATCCCCCTGGCAAAGACCGGAAAGATTGGCCGCATCGGCCTTTCTAACCACAACCTGGCGGAGATCAAGGAAGCTGCTGCCATTCTGGAGGCTGAAGGATTGAAGATCGCCGCCATCCAGAACCATTACAGCCTGCTGAACCGCTCCTCAGAGACTTCCGGTATTCTGGATTACTGCAGAGAGAACGGCATCACGTTCTTCTCTTATATGGTGCTGGAACAGGGAGCATTGACCGGCAAATATGATACAAAGCATCCCTTCCCGACCGACTCGGACCGCGGCGCGGTGTATAACCCCATGCTTTTCCAGCTGGAAAAACTGAATGCCGGTCTGAAGGAAATCGCCGATAAACACGGTGCAGCCGTCGCTCAGCTGCCGGTGGCCTGGGCCATCGCCAAGGGTACTCTGCCGATTATCGGAGTGACCAAAGTGTACCAGGTGGAGGACGCGGCAAAGGCTGCCGCCCTGAAGCTGACTGATGATGAAATGGAAATGATGGAACGGCTGGCCGGAGAGACGCCGCTGAACGTCATCCGTTACTGGGAAAAAGAAATGAAGTAGGAGGCGGCTGGGAATGAAAATTGTTGTATTAGAGGGCAGCCCTAACAAGAAAGGCTCTACCCATCTGCTGGCGGACTGTTTCCGCCAGGGGGCAGAAGAAGCCGGCCACACCGTGGAACTGATTGATGCAGCTCACGCAGATATCCATCCCTGCACCGGCTGTATCCACTGCGGCTATGAAGGTCCCTGTGTGCAGAAGGATGATGTGGAAGGTATCCGCAGGAAAATTCTGGACGCTGACATGATGGTATTTGCCACTCCCCTTTATTATTACGGCATGTCCGCCCAGCTGAAGACGATGATTGACCGGTTCTGCGCTTTTAACAGCTCCATCCAGCGTAAGCATATGAAATCCGCCCTGCTGGCTGCTGCCTGGAACAGCGACAGCTGGACTTTTGAGGCGCTGGAAGCTCATTATAAGACGCTGGTCCGGTACCTGAACCTCAAGGATATGGGAATGGTACTGGGGTATGGCTGCGGCACACTTTCCATGACACAGCACTCTGAATTTCCGCAGCAGGCGCGCAATTTGGGAAGCCAGGCTGCCGAGTGACAAATAAAGAAATGGAAACGGGTGATACAGCCAGTTCCTATCAAAATGAGAAAGCGGTGGGCAGGGCGATTCAAAGCTGCGGCCTTCCAAGAGAGGAGTTATTTATTACAGCTAAAGCCTATATCCAGCAGATGGGCTATGAGAAAACCAGAGAAGCCTTCCATGAATCCTTAAATAACCTGGGACTCACTTATCTGGATTTATATTTGAACCATATGCCCTTCGGGGATTATTATGGCTCCTGGCGTGCGTTGGAAGAGCGGTACCAGGAAGGCAGCATCCGCGCCGTCGGTGTGTGCAATTTTCTGCCGGACCG
>JAHZAR010000073.1:0-10959 GCA_019423835.1 Clostridiales bacterium
GGCGTGGCGAGAGCCCTGGCCGTACAGCCGGAATTTATTATCGCTGATGAGCCCGTTTCCGCCCTGGATGTGTCTATCCAGGCGCAGATACTGAACCTTTTGATGGATCTGAAGGACGAGTTTCACTTTTCTTACCTGTTTATTGCCCATGATCTTTCTGTGGTGCGCCACATCAGCGATCGCCTGGCCGTCATGTATCTGGGAGCCATTGTGGAGATGGGGGACAAGCATGGGCTGTTTGAAAACCCTGTCCATCCATACACAAAGCTTCTGTTTTCTGCAGTTCCGACAGTGGGTGAGAAGCCGTTAGTGGAAAAGATAGAGGCAGAGGGGGAAATCCCAAGCCCGGTGAATCTTCCGTCCGGCTGCTTTTTTCATGAGAGATGTCCCTATGCCGCCGAGCGGTGCCGTACCGAGCGGCCTGCACTGAGAGAGATAGAAAAGGGGCATACGGCGGCCTGCCATCTGCTGTGACGGCGAAGGAATACAGGAATCATGAGAAGAGAAGGAGGGAAATGATGCGGGGAGACAACCAGCTTCAGGAGAAACTGGCAGAAACCATAACAGGGGAGATCGACAGGCTCGCACCTGAGCTCACAGAGCTGTCCCACGAAATCCACGACCATCCGGAGCTGGGATTTGAAGAATACAGGGCTGTGGAGCTTATAACAGGGCTGCTAAAAAGACACGGATTTCAGACGGAGGAGAATTACTGCGGCCTTCCCACCGCATTTCGTGCCAGAAAGCGTGGGAGGCGGGCCGACGGGCCCAGGCTTTCCTTTCTGGCGGAGTATGACGCCCTGAGGGGTGTGGGCCATGGCTGCGGTCACAACCTGATCGCAGCCTGCAGTACAGGAGCTTTCCTGGGACTTGCGGCCGTTATGGAGGAATTTGAAGGAGAGATATCTCTGATCGGAACGCCTGCCGAGGAGGGCGGAGCGGGAAAGGTCATTCTTCTGGAGCGGGGCGGCTTTGAGGACGTAGAGTACGCACTCATGATGCACCCGTCCAGCGGAGGCCCGAAACAGAATCTTGTGGCCAGAGGCGGGAGGGCCTCCGGTACAGTGACCGTCATCTTTCACGGGAAGGCGGCTCATTCCAGTTTTCCGGCAGGAGGGATCAATGCGCTGAATTCTGCTGTCAGCGTGTTTAACCAGATCGATCTGATGCGTCCCTGCCTGGAAGTACAGGACAATATAAATGGAGTCATTCTGGAAGGCGGGACAGCGGGAAACATTATCCCGGAGCGGGCAGTCTGCGAGTTCTGCATCCGGGCGGCAACAATGAAACGGGTACAGGAGCTTATAAAGCTGGTGACAGACTGTGCCGGGAGAGCCGGAGAACTGACGGGAGCTGTGCCGGAAATCCGGACAGAGAGAATCTATGCGGAGCGCTATCCCAATCTTCCCATGTGCATGGCCTTTAAAAGGCATATGGAGGAGCTGGGGGTGGAAATGCATTTTCCGGATCCGGACAGGCAGTACGGCTCTTCAGATATCGGGAATGTCTCCATCCAGATTCCGGCCATCCATGATTATCTGTCTATCAGCGGCAGCCAGACGCTGCAGGCCCATTCAAAGGAGTACGCCAGGGCAGCGGCAGAGCCGGAGGCTGACCGGATGCTTCTTCTGGGCGCAAAGGGCCTTGCCCTGACCGGAGCAGACATTATGGCAGACAGACATTTCCGTGACGAGATACAGGAATACCACAGGAAGCAGGTGCCGGAGATCTACAGAAAAGCAGGCCAGTCCGGTAAGGCAGAAGGAGAGGAAACATGATTTTAATCAAAAATGCGCTGCTCTACAGTCCGAGACCGGAGGGAAAGAAGGATGTGCTTCTGTGCGGAGGGAGAGTAGAGGCAGTGGCAGACTGCATTCCAGAGGAAACCTTCCCGTGCAGCGTCCAGGTGATAGAGGCAGAAGGAAAGATTATGACACCCGGTATTGTGGATCAGCATGTTCATATTACCGGAGGAGGCGGGGAGGGAAGCTTCCACACGCGGGTTCCCGAGGTACAGTTTTCAGATCTGGTGGCTGGCGGGGTGACAACGGTAGTGGGCCTTCTGGGGACAGACGATGTGACGAGAAGCGTGGAAAACCTGGTGGCAAAGGCCAAGGCACTGAAGGAGGAGGGGATTACTGCCTTCGCTCTGACGGGAGCCTATGGCTATCCTTCTGTGACCATAACAGGAAGCGTGAAAAAGGATATTGCATTTATTGACGAGATTCTGGGAGTGAAGCTGGCAATCTCCGATCACCGGGCGCCCAATCTGTCAGGGGAGGAGCTGATGCACCTGGCCAGCGATGTGAGAACGGCGGGAATGCTGTCGGGGAAGCCGGGAATCGTGACGCTTCACATGGGAAGCGGGAGGGCCGGCCTGTCCCCGGTTATAAAGGCGCTGGAGCGCACGGAGATCCCCATAAAGACCTTCCGTCCCACCCACGTGAGCCGCTGTGACCGCCTTCTGATGGAGGCGGCGGAGTTTGCGGCAGCAGGAGGATGGATTGACATAACCTGCGATTCCGGGAAAAAGCACAGGATGGCCGGCGCCCTGAGGCTTGTCGGAGAGCGGGGAGGCAGCCTGTCCCGGGTTACCATCAGTTCAGACGGTCAGGGGAGCTGGTCGGAGTACGATGAGGACGGAGGGCTCGTCAGGATAGGTGTTTCCGCTGTGGATGGAATTCTGAAGCAGCTTTCTGTCCTTGTGGAGGAGGATGGTATGGAGCTGTCAGAGGCGCTCCTGCTTGCCACGGAAAATCCCGCCAGGGCCCTGGCGCTGTATCCGAGGAAGGGATGCATCCGGGAGGGCTCAGATGCAGATATGCTGTTGTTTAAAAAGGGATTATCCCTCGACACCGTGATCGCAGGGGGAAGAATTTTGATGGAGGGCGGCTCTTTCAGGGTGCGGGGCACCTATGAGTAAGCCCGGACATTACAGAAAACACAGAAAAAGGAAAGACAGGCAGAAAATGCCTGGACTGATTGGGCCTGGAAGCGAAGCCTTTGCATTTCGCTTCCGGGCCTTTTCTGGCGGGAGCACGGAAGGCGGAGCTTACAGCCGGCTTTCCTGTCTTCTTGAATACTGCTTGTGCCGGCGGGAAATAAATGATATGATAGACGAAATATCCCGACGGGATAGCAAAATTCCGGCCGGAATCGTAGGGAAGGAAACCTGCTGAAAAAGGCTGAAGGACACAGAAGAAGAGGGCAGGCCGGAGGCCCTCGGGCGAAAAATATATTTACAACAGAGGAGGAAAAACGGATATGAACAGGGAAAAGACAGAGGAAAACATCAGAATGCAGGAAAACGGCGGCAGCTTTCAGGAGTGGGCGGCAGAGCTTCCCAAGGTAGAGCTCCACTGCCACCTGGATGGTTCCCTGCCATGGCAGACGGTGAAGAAGCTGGCAAAGAGCACGGGAATTTCCATTCCCGACGATGACTCGGCTCTGAGAGCCATGCTGACGGTGCCGTCCGGGTGCCGGAGCCTGAAGGAGTATCTGGAATGTTTTTCCCTGCCGATTTCATGCCTTCAGACGTATGACGCTCTCTACACAGGTGCCTATGAACTGGCCAGGGAGGCAGCTCTTGAGAATACTGTGTATATGGAGGTAAGGTTCGCACCAGAGTTTTCTGTTCATGACGGCTTTACGGCAGAGGATGTGGTGAGGGGAGTCAGGGACGGACTTCTCTGTGCAGAGAAGGAATTTGGCATAAAGACGGGGATCCTGCTGTGCGGAATGCGCCATTTTGAACCGGAGAGAAACCTGAAAATTCCGCGTCTGGCGGAAAAATTTCTGGGGAACGGAGTCTGCGGCATTGATCTGGCAGGGGATGAGAAGGCATTTGCGCCGGAGCTTCACAGAGAAATGTTCCGGCTTGCCGGAGAGATGGGAATTCCGTTTACGATTCATGCCGGGGAATGCGGAAGCTGGGAAAACGTCTGCACGGCGGCAGCCATGGGGGCCAGGAGAATCGGCCACGGGATCGCCATGGCCGGCCATGAGGAGGCAGAGCGTCTGTGCAGGGAGAGGGGACTTGCCATTGAGATGTGTCCTACCAGCAATTTTCAGACAAAGGCTGTGGAGCGGGAGGAGGATTATCCTGTGCGCCGGTTCCTAGATCTGGGCCTTTCTGTGACAGTTAATACGGACAACCGCACTGTCTCCGGCACAACGCTCACAAAAGAGCTTCTCCTTCTCCACGACCGATTCGGCATCTCAGGGGAAGAGGCTAAAGAGATGATGAAGAACGCCGCGAGGGCAGCTTTTGCCCCTGCTGCTGTCCGGGAGGAAGCAGAGCAGAGGATAGACTCCTTTGCTGCCGGAGGATTTCCTCAGCTGTAAGGCGGGAAAGAGGTTCCATGTCGCAGATTCGGCGGGAAAGGCACAGGGCATTCATGAAGGCTGCTCTGTTTTCCGGGGTGATGAAAATGGGCACAAAGCCTGCCCCGGTGAGGATCCGGTCCATCAGAAGCACTGCGGCTTCCTCATTTTTCTCCCCATAGGGAGAGATGTCAATCAGCCGCTTCAGGCTCATGGCCGCCAGCTCGATGGGGTGCAGCGTAAAGCGGGAGGAGAGAATCTGATCCGGCAGATGGCGCATAAGCTGCGGCAGATCCTCCGGGGCTGCCGCGTCAAACGTCCCGTCCAGGATCTTTATGGAAGAAGAGCGGAACCGTTCCTGATTCGTCCTCTCCTGCCCGGAAACCGGGAAGGAAGTGCAGGCCCGTTTCCGTCTTCCTGCGATGCAGTAGAGCCTGTCTATGTCTGCCAGAGTCAGGCTCAGTTCCTGTCCGGCTTTTGAGGAGAAGAACTGCCAGAGGGCATCTGCATCAGCGCCTGGAAGCGCCCTCCGGGCCGTTTCCAGAAAAAACGCCTTCCACTCTCCGGGAAGAGGCTGGTGGGCCCTGGCCTGACGGCTGCTGTCTGCTCTGCCGCTGTCTGCCAGCTGAAGCAATTCATTTAATTTCATAGGTGAACCTCCTGAATAGTTGTGTCTGATATGGTATAATGACTGCTTTGCAGTCATTATACCATATCAGACAGGATGGGGGAAGGGAGGGACGTTCGGATACTCTTAAGAACAGAGACTGCACAGAACTTTGACGGTTCTGGTGTGAAGTGGTAGAATAGCAGGAAAGAACCGGGAGGAAAAGATGGAATACAAAAACGGGAAAGAGGGAAAAACGATTTTTTTGTTTGATCTGGACGGGACGCTGACGGATCCGGCGCAGGGGATTACGAAGTCAGTCCGGTATGCGCTGCGGTCGTATGGGATCGAGGTCGACAATCTGGAGGAGCTGTATCCGTTTATCGGCCCGCCGTTAGGTGACAGCTTTCAGGAATATTACCATTTTTCACCGGAACGGGCGAGGGAAGCTATTATCCGTTACAGAGAATATTTTGCAGTCCGCGGATTATTTGAAAATGAAGTCTATCCGGGGATTCCGGAGCTCCTTGAGGCCCTCAGAAGCAGAGGAGCGGTGCTGGCAGTTGCCACCTCCAAGCCTGAGCTGTTTGCAGAGCAGATTCTGGAGCATTTTGGACTCAGGAAGTATTTTCACTGTGTCGCCGGGGCTGACATGGAAGAAAAACGGGTAAAAAAGGCAGATGTGATCCGTTACTGCTTTGAAAAGATGGGTCTTGCCCCTGAATGCAGAGGCAGGTGCCTGATGATCGGGGATCGGATGCACGACGTTTTGGGAGCGGCAGAGGCGGGAATCGACTGCGCGGGAGCCGGATACGGCTATGCAGAAGCAGGGGAACTTGAGAAGGCAGGAGCCGTTTTTGTGGCTGAGAACGTGGGACAGCTTTCAGAATACCTGTTAGCCGAGCTGGAAACGGGGAATAATGGCAGTACAGAAAAAGGGCAGGAAAAAGAAAGGAGCAGTGGATATGGCATTTCATCTGATTGACATGGAACAGTGGGAGAGAAGGGAGCATTATTACTACTACAGGGATCTGCTCAAGGTCAGATATAACCTGAACGTGAATGTAGATATTACAGAGCTCCTCGCCCAGGTGAAGGAGCAGAAACTCAAATTTTACCCGGTTTTTATTTATATTATCATGCGGGCAGTAAATCAGAACAGAGAAATGCGAATGCAGACAGACAGGGAGGGAAGGCTGGGATACTGGGATGAATGCCATCCCTCCTACACGATCTTCCATCCGGATGACAAGACGTTTTCTGACATCTGGACAGAGTACAGTCCGGATTTTGCCGTCTTTTACCGGGCAGCCATCCAGGATATGGAGAAGTACAGGGACGTAAAGGGCGTGAAGGCGAAGCCTGGAAGACCCGATAATTTCTGCGCCGTGTCCTGTGTGCCGTGGCTGAGCTTTACCGGATATGCCAGCGACACCTACTCCGATTCTCCCATGCTCTATCCGGTGGTGCTGTTTGGAAGATACTTCGAGGAGAATGGAAGGGTTCTCCTGCCTCTCGGAATTGCAGTGAACCATGCAGCGGCGGACGGCTACCACAGCTGTAAGCTGCTGAATGACATAAAGGAAATTGCGGGAACGATCAGGCTGCCCCTGATTACAGAAGGAGAACAGTAAGATGAATGATGCACAGATAAAGGCAGTGATTTTTGACCTGGACGGACTTCTGATTGACAGCGAGATCATTTCCTGCCGCCTGTATCAGGAGCTTCTGCGGCCCTACGGCCATAGCCTTACGCTGGAGGATTACGCATCCGGATACAGCGGCAAGCCTGCGCCGGTAAATATGAGAAAGGCGGTGGAAACGTACGGGCTTCCCTTCCGCGTGGAGGAGGGGCTGGAGAAAATCTTTGCCATGGAGCGGGAATACGTGGAGCGAGGAGTCCCCCTGAAACCGGGAGCAGACAAACTGCTCAGCTATCTGAGGCAAAAGCAGTATAAGATTCTTCTGGCAACCTCCAGCACCAGAGACAGGGCTTTGACGATTCTTATGAAAAATGGAATCGATCAGTTCTTTGATTACATGGTATTCGGGTACGAGGTGGAGAAGGGCAAGCCCTGGCCGGATATCTTTCTGAAGGCCTGCGAAAAGGCACAGGAAAAACCGGAAAACTGTCTGGTGCTGGAGGACAGCGAGGCAGGAGTACGGGCCGCCTGCGCTGCTGGAATTCCCGTAATCTGTATCCCTGATATGAAACGGCCCGGGAAGGAAATTCTGAGGGAGGCTGCCGGAGTGATGGAGTCTCTTGAAGATGTGGAGGGCTTTCTGGAAGAACAAGAACAGACTGGCCGGGCGGAAGCATAAAGATCGCAAAAGATAAATAACAGAAACAAACGCAGAATGCGGCCAAGGAACGGTTAAATTCCCAGCTGTATTCTGCGTTTGGCATTTTTTAATAAATTTTGTCTGTAAAATTTTCGCCCGTGCCCGGAACCCGGGAAAGAGGATTCAGGGCGCAGGCCTGCAGATGAAAACTGCAGGCTGTCTGCAGCAGATACCGGAATTACTGATCCGGCCCGGAACGATCGGATTCGTCCGAGCTCCTGTCCTGGTTCAGTTCCTTTGATTTGCCGCGTATCAGGAGAACTCCGGCAGCAATCAGCGCTGCGGCCACAACGGTCTGAGGAATCATGCGGGCCAGTGCATAGATGAAATCAATGACCGACGGCGGCAGCAGGAGGAAAGGGAGAAGATGGTGACAAATCAGGGGATACACGTTGTTCCACAGTACGGCAGCTCCAAATAAGATCAGGCAGCCAGCCGTAAATCTCCTGTGACTTCTGAAAAAGGAAGTGCCGGCTCTTATGCTGCTTACGTGGATCAGATAGTCGTCCTCCAGGGCATAAAACTCTTCGTCAGGCAGAGAATTCAGGTTGTTAGTGTGAAAAAAGCTGTAAAACCACACTACCGGCGAGAGGAGACTCAGCACATAAAAATTCAGAAATCCTGAAAAGGCGAGAAGCAGGAGAAAGAGAGCCATCAGGCTGGTGCCCATTTTAAAGAATCCCAGATACATTTCCCCGGCTCCCGGAATCAGGGACCAGAGAAATGTCAGCAGTTTATTTTTCTGTCTTGTCATATCGAAATACCTCCAGATTCATTAATCGGTTAAGCTGCTCCGTGAAATCACTGACCCTTTCTTTCAGCGACTCGGTGATCGGGATATCGTGCCGGATATAGGGTGCAGGGAATTTGTCAGCGGCCTCTGCCATTCGGTCTGCCCGCCCGGAAAGCGTTGGCATAAAGGCCAGGAGCATCAGAGAGCAGGCGACAGCTGCGCCCACGCGCAGACTGTAGAAAAACAGCTCCATCCTTTTTGTGAGCGGTCTGCGGACCGGACGGCTGACTGCCGGGACGGCCGACTTCCGGGACGGCTGTCTGCACCGGGACAGGATTTCCGCCTTCAGGTGAGCGGGTGCCCTGACTAACTCCTGCTTTTCCACGTACTCAGCCAGCCGTGCCTGGCAGAATGGACAGGAAAAAAGATGTTCACGCTCCGCGCTGTCAAGACTTGAAATGGGACGGCCAGGTTTCAGGTGGCCGCGGATTTTTACAGGTTTATCTGTCATGGGGAAACCCCTCCTTTCCATACAGCTTTCTAAGCATCCCTTTGGCCCGGTAGATCTGGGTCTGAAGGGTTTTGATGTTTTTTCCCGTTTTCTGTACAAGCTCACTGATTTCCATTTCATAGTAGTAGTAGTCAAGGGCCGCCTCGCGGTAAGGAGATTTAAGAGCACAGCAGCAGCGGTAGAGCCGTTCCCGCACTTCTTTTTCCAGGTAATCTTCCTCGAGGGAGTCAGAAGACGGAAGTTCTGTAAAGAATTCCTCCTCTGTTGGGACAGAGCGGCGTCCGGCCCGTTTGGCCCAGTCGATGCACTTGTTGGTGGCGATTTTGCACAGCCAGGCCTTTGCGCTCTGGCCGTCAAAAAGGGAGATTGCCTTATAAGCAGAGAGAAAGGTTTCCTGTGTCAGATCTTCTGCATCAAAATAATTTTCCGTATACTTGTAGCAGATCGAGAAAATCAGGTTCTGATACTGGTCAATATAGGCTTCCAGCTGCCTTTCTGCATTGATAAAACCGCCTCCCTTCTGTTGCCCTCTCATTTCTTAAAACGAGAGCAGACTGCCGATCACTTCAAAAAAATGAAAAGAGTTCTGAAACAGTGCTGTCCCTTTTCTATCACAGATCGGACGGGATGGCAAGACCAAAGTACAGGCTTCTTGCAGGCAAAAGACAAAAGGAGTATAATCGGTGGCAGGATGAGAGCGGCAGAAAGGAGGCTTGTGGAATGGAAAGACACAGGATGAAAGGGATAGAAAAAAGAAAAAAGTCTCAGGGACTGAATCAGAGCCTGAAGCGGAGCCTGATCGAGTCGGCGTTCAGCGCGCTGGGGAAAGCCTATGCGCCTTATTCCGGTTTTTATGTAGCGGCTGCGCTCCTCTGCAGGGACGGCTCTGTGTTTACGGGCTGCAATGTAGAAAACGCTTCCTACCCGGCGGGAATCTGTGCGGAGCGGAGTGCATTTTCGGCGGCGGTGAGCAGCGGAAAGAGGGAATTTACAGCTATTGTCATCGTGGGCGGCAGAGATGGAAAGGCAGAAGGCTACTGCGCTCCCTGCGGGATCTGCCGCCAGGTGATGAGAGAGTTCTGCCGTCCGGATGAATTTTTGATTCTGCTTGCCAGAACACCGGAGGATTACAAAGAATACACTCTTGAGGAGCTTCTGCCGGAGAGCTTTGGCCCGGAGAATCTGGCGGGCAGCTCAGGGACTGTATCCAGAGAAATCCCAGGGTAAAGTTACACCGCCCTCCATGAATTGGAACTTGAAAAACAGCTTCAAGTGTTGTATAATGGCCTTACAGCAAAAGAAAGTAATTCCTGGGATGTTCGATAACTCTTACTTTTTTTGAACCTACATTTGACATAACGGGATTCCAATATTTTTAAGCGGATGTCAGGCCTCCGTTCGAGTGGAAGACAGATGTTTAAGTGAGGTTGCCCACCTGGCGCGGCTAGGAGTCAATCTGGTAAGAGCCGGCATTTCGGGGTTACTAATGAAAAAAGCAGCGAGGAATCGCTGCTTTCTTTTTTTACCTTTTCTTGCAAAACAGCGTCAGGTCGGCTATACTGTATTGAGAAACTGCCGATAAATGATTTGGAGGAAGCTGTGATATATGAAAGATCATGACGTAAAGCGGTACGTCTGCCTGGGACTGACGGCCGTCTGCGTGATTGCCGTCTGTATCGTTTTCTGGTACTGTATTAAGGAATGGAAGACTGTGAGCGCGTTTCTCGGAAGGCTCCGGGGAATCGCGGCGCCGATTATTTACGGGTCTATTTTGGCTTACCTGCTGGCTCCTGTCTATAACCGTGTGACAGGGGCAGGAATCCGGGTGCTGTCCGGAAGACTGAAAAGCAAAAAGCACGCGGAAGTGATAGCCAGGGCCTTAGGAACTATTGCCAGCCTGGCTGTGATATTTATGGTGATAGCGGGCCTTCTTCAGCTCATTATCCCCCAGGTAGTCGACAGTATTCGAGGGTTTCAGGCGTCGTTTCCCACCTACCTTCAGAACCTTTATTCCTGGCTTCAGAAGCTCCTTGCCGATAATGCGGAGATTGAGCAGATTGTAATCGGCAATATTCAGACAGCGGTGAGTCTGTTTGATGGATGGCTGGAGCAGGCGTTCACAAGACTTGACATGAACCGTCTGGTAGAATTTCTGACAGGCGTTTCCAGCAGCCTGTTTCTGCTGCTCAATTTTGTGAAGAACTGGCTGATAGGCCTGATCGTGATGGTCTACATGCTGAACATCAAGGATCGCCTGATCACCCAGGCGAAAAAAACAGTCTATAGCTGTCTGAGCATCCGTCTGGCCAACCATGTGATCAGCGAAATGCGCCTGGTTCACAGGATGTTCGGCGGCTTCATCATCGGAAAAATTCTGGATTCCCTGATCATTGGAATCCTCTGCTTTATCGGGACCAGCATTCTGCACACGCCCTATGCACT
>JAHZAR010000073.1:10969-13896 GCA_019423835.1 Clostridiales bacterium
TTTTCGGCCCGTTCATCGGGGCGATTCCCAGCGGTATCCTGGTGCTGCTTGTCAGCCCTGTCCAGTGTGCGGTTCTGCTTCTCTGGATTCTTATTCTTCAGCAGATCGACGGAAATATCATCGGCCCGAAGATCCTTGGCAATTCCACAGGCCTTGCCAGCTTCTGGGTGCTGTTTTCCATTCTTATTTTCGGGGGCCTGTTCGGCTTTGTGGGAATGATCATCGCTGTGCCGGGCTTTGCCGTCATCTATGATCTGGTGAAAAAGGCAGTGAATCACTCTCTGAGGAAAAAGCAGCTGTCTGTGAACACAGAGGATTACCGGAGGCTGGACTATATCGATGAAGAGAAAAAGACGTATGTAAGTAGGGAGAATGAATGAGTTCTAAAAAGATGGTTTACTGGACAGGGGCAGTGGCTGCGGTTGTGCTCCTGTTAATTATACTGATTGTGACGCTTGACCAGAATGGAAACTACGTTTCCAGAGCCCTTGCAGGAAAGGCGCTGGCCCTTGGGATGACAGACCGGGAGTCCTGTGAAGACTGGGAGGATGAAAATGAGTCAAATTTCCCGTCCTCTCTGAAGGGGCAGTGGTATGTGAAATATCTGGACTACCTGATAGGAAACGGATATATGGAGCTCCCCGGAACGGAGAGCGGAGAGGAAACGAAGACGGACATGGAGGACTTTGCCGCAGGCGCGCTCACCTATGGGGAGGTCGCTTATGCGGCAGAGAAGGTGGAGTCAGGGCTTTCCAGGGCTCTCAACGTGTCCAAAAAGAAATACAGCGATCCGATTCCCAAGGAGGAGTGGTGGCTGTTTTATGAAACCTTTCTGAAGGAGTCAGATCCGGAAGGGGCAGTGCAGAACAAAACGATTGCCCTCTATGGAACTCCGGCCAATGTGGAGGGAGCTGATGGCTGGACGGCCTACACAAGCGAGGGGGAGCTTCAGTTCGAGGGGCTTTCTCTGGACGCCTACATAGACCACGAGATTGAAGTGTGTATCCGCGGGACAGACGTGATACGCATGGAACAGGATGTTTCAGACGAGATTGTCTACAAAAATGCCTGGCTGATCCCTGACGGGGAGAAGAACAGGATGGATGTCTATATCGGAGGAATTGTCAGAGACTTTCCACTGGAGGATGCGGTAAAGAAAGAGGAGGGAGGCGTGCTGGCCGATGTCTCCCTGAAGGGCGGAAAGATAAAGAAGCTGTCTCTGAAGAGGGATACCATCCAGGGCAAGGTGCTTGCCGTCCGGGACAATGCCATCGAGATCGAGGGGTATGGCAATGTTGCACTTACCGATGACTTTAAAGTCTACAAGACGTACGGCACAGTAAAAGAAGCCAGAAAAAAGGACATTCTGGTGGGATATGACATTCAGGAATTTGTGGTGGAGGATAAGCGTATCTGCGCCGCCCTCCTGGTGAAAAGCTTTGACGCGAGAAATATCAGGGTGCTTCTTATGAATACAGGCTTTCAGTCTATCTTCCACGATACTGTTACCCTGAAGTGCTCTGTCCCCATGAATGTTGTGCTGGGAGACTATGAGTTTACTGTGGAGGCAGGAGAAAAGTTTACGGTCTTTGACGGGGATGAAAGGCTCAGAAGATCTGACAGGCGGTTTATCATCGAACCGGAGGATCCCACAAAGTCTATCGACGTGACTACCATTGAGCGGGGGCAGGGAACGCCGTCCTACCAGGGAACCCTGGAAATCAGCCAGGAGAAGGAAGGGCTTCTGCTTTTAAATGATCTGGATGTGGAGGACTACCTGACCAGAGTGGTTCCAAGCGAGATGCCGGCTTCCTATGAAATGGAGGCTCTGAAAGCTCAGGCAGTCTGCGCCAGAACCTACGCCTACCGTCAGATTAAGGCCAACGCCTACAGCCAGTACGGCGCCCATGTGGATGACAGTACCAGCTATCAGGTTTACAACAACACGGCCTCCAGCGAGCGCACAGATGCCGCTGTGATGGAGACCTACGGACAGATGGTATTCTACAGGGATAATCCTGCGGAAACCTATTACTTTTCCACCTCCTGCGGCCATACAACGGATGGGACCATCTGGGGAGCAGACCAGAGTGCAGTTCCCTATCTGAAGGGAGTGTCCCTGACTGACAGCAGAACTGTGATGAAGGAACTGACAGACAATGAGACCTTTGAACAATTTATCCGCGATAAAGACGCAGAGACCTATGACTCCACCTTCCCCATGTACCGCTGGGAGACAAAGATTACAAACCGCAGCCTGGAAAAAAAGATTACAGGAATCGGGGAGATCCAGACTCTGGTTGTGACAGAGCGGGGAACCGGCGGAATTGCAAAGAAGCTGAAGGTATACGGAAGTGAGGGAGAGAAGGTGATAAGCGGGGAGAGCCAGATCCGGAGCACTCTCGGAAATACAGATCTGGTATACCGGAAAAATGACGGAAAAACCCTGACCGGATGGAGCAATCTTCCAAGCGCCTACATCGCCATTGATGAGACCGCCAGAGACGAGGAGAGCGGGCTGCGCACCTTTACCATCTGGGGCGGCGGCTACGGCCACGGCGTCGGGATGAGCCAGAACGGCGCCCAGCAGATGGCCAGAGAAGGGATGGATTACGAGGACATTCTGACCTTCTTCTACGACGGCGTGGAGATAAGAGAACCCTCCTGATAGCAGAGTCAGAGGAGGAGGGACCGTGAAAACTCTCATAAGGCTCTTCTCCCACAGCCGCCCGCTCTCCCAAAGAAAAAGGGAAGGATTTACAGTGACTTCGCTGGAACTGTAAATCCTTCCCTTTTTCTCTCAGATTTTACTTTTATTTCCGGTACAGGTAGACGGGCAGTCCATCCTTCATTCTTCTCTCAGGCTCGCCGCTGATGATCGGGAGGGCATCGCCGAAAAGCTCTTTTCCAATGTTTTTGCCGCGGTT
>JAHZAR010000074.1:0-4246 GCA_019423835.1 Clostridiales bacterium
GCATAGGAAGATCGCTTCCCGCATCGTGCATGTAGACAACCCCCTCCCTTCCATAGACATTTGCTATTTCGTGGGGATCGTGAATAATCGTCGTGGTTCCGTGGGGGATCACCGCCTTGGCAAAATTCCGCGGCGTCATCATGGAACTCTCAATATGCATGTGGGAGTCGATCAGCCCCGGAATCAGATAACGCCCCTGCCCGTCATACACAGCGGCAGCCTTGTAAGGTCCCGAAAGCTCCTCATCCTCCACATGGGCAATAAATCCATCCTTTACATAGATAACTGCCGGATAAATCTCCCCTGTAAACACATTGACAAGGCGGCAGTTGCAGATCGCCAGATCTGCCTCCTCCATTCCCAGGGCGGTCCTCAGAAGTGCTTTTTTGTCCTTTGGTTCCAGTCGAATCATAGTTCCTCTCCTTTTCTCTGTATTGCCTTCCAGAAGTCTCCATTCAGGCAGTCTGGAAATTTACTGTGTCAAAATGATATAAAATATTCTAACGGTCTGTCTTTTCAGTGTCAAGAAAAGTGCCTGTATCTTTATCGAAAATTTCTCTGGCAGAAGGTTCTGTATCTGACAGAAAACAGCCAGCAGACCTCCCGGTCTGCTGGCTGTCCTGAATTCTGTCCAGCTTCTGCTTTTAAGCTGTTCTGTTTTGAATCATCAGTGCACAATGGCGTCGATTTCCTCTGCGGAAAGGCCTGCTGCCTCTGTTACCTCGATCTCGCCGGCCTGAATCTTTCCAAGGATCTCCTGAACATTGTCCACGTTCTCCTGTCCAATGCTGTTTGTCAGATTATCATTGAATACGATACCCACTGCGTCCTCAGCCAGTCCGTAGGTCACATTCTCGCCGAACGGAACGCTGGACGGATCCTCTGCATACGCCTTGCAGATATTGAAGAGGGCATTGTCCAGTCTCTTCAGGCTGGAAGTGATAACTGCAGACTGAAGGTTGCTTCCCTCAAGAGCCTTATACTGGTCGCTGTCCACACCAATTGCCATTACGCCGTCCTTCTCGGCAGCAGCCTCAATGACACCGTTTCCGGCACCGCCTGCCACCTGGAAAATAATATCAGCGCCCTCGGAAATCTGTGCATTTGCCAGATCCTTTGCCTTTGCCGTATCCATGTAGTCGCCTACATAGGCAGTCAGGATATTGATATCAGGATCTACATACTTCGCGCCTTCTGCATAGCCTACCAGGAAGTTGCTGACCGTGGTGCTCTCAACGCCGCCTACAAAGCCGATGGTTTTGTCTGTGTTGGCCGCATTCTCACTGCTCGTATAGTAGGCCGCCACAGCGCCTGCCAGAAAGCCGGACTGGTTGGAGTCGAAAAGGACGCCCAGGGTGTTGGTCAGCTCCCCGCTTGAAAAGTCCAGATCCTGATCAAACAGAATGAATTTTGTGTCCGGATACTCTAACGGGATCGTCTCGAAGTTTTCCTTATTCTGGAAGCCTGTTCCCACGATGATATCTGCTCCTGAGTCAGCCGCATCATAGAAGGCTGCCTGCCACTTTGTAGTGTCATCTCCCATCTCCACTACATTGACCTCATACTTGTCGCCTAACTCCTCCTGGACTCTCACCGAACCCTCATAGGCAGACTGCTGGAAGGAGAGGTCTGTCTTTCTTCCGATGCAGAGTGTCAGTTTGATCTTCTCTCCGTCCTGTCCCTCTGCAGCCTTGGAGCTGCTGTCTGCATCACTGCCGCCTCCGCATGCGGTCAGAGAAGCTGCCATGGCCGCTGTCAGGGTAACTGCTGCTGCTTTTTTCAGTAACTTTTTCATAATTTCCTCCTTTTTGGTTAGCTGGTTGTTCATCTATCATAATCCCTGCACGCAGCAGGTTTCTGATCCGCTCAAACTGTCCGTTCCGGCAAACGCGCCCATCCAAAGGCGGACTTCCGCAGGACAGCCGGGACTGCTACAGAGAGCTGTCCCCTTTCTTCTTCACCTTGTAGTAGAAGCTGAAGGCTACATAGAAAATGATAATGGATGCATATGGGATGATGGTAATCAGATATGGATCCACATTATTGTTCTGCAAATAGATCGAAATGCCGCTTCCGAACCCATAGAGGATTGAGCTGACCATTCCCATCAGAGCATTTCCTGCCGCCATAGCGTTTGTGGCGAGGGCCACATATCCTCGTCCTGCCACCATATTTGCCGTAAAGCGGTTTACATAGCCCATAGAGAGATACATGCCTCCCAGGGATGCCAGGATTCCGCTGATAAACATCGCCTGATAGCGCACACGCTCCACATTGATTCCGACTGAGCGGGCAGCCTCCGCTGACTCGCCTACAGCGCGGATCCGGATTCCGAAGGCCGTCCTCTTTAACATGATAAACATGATAACAGCGATAATAAATGCCAGATAGGTCAGGCAGTTGTGTCCTGACAGAATCTGCCCAAGTCCCGGAATATCCTTAAGCACGGGAATATCCACTGCCGGAAACGCTGCAGAGGGCAGAGAGTTGCTGGCATTTTTATCTCCTGTCAGGGAGTACAGACAGAAGACAGAGCCGCCGGTAGCCGCCAGGTTGAGGGCTACACCCGTGATAACCTGGTTTGCCTTCAGGTGCTGGATAAAATAGGCAAGCAGCATTGTGTAGAGCGTTCCTGACGCAAGGCCGGCCACTGCTCCCACAAACAGGCTCCCCGTGAAGCCGCTTCCCAGCACGCCGCAGAGCGCGGAAATTGTCATGGTTCCCTCCAGCCCCAGGTTTAACAGGCCGGAGCGGCTGGCGATCAGCGCAGCCATGGTAGCCAGCAGAACCGGAGTCGTACAGCGAAGAACCGTAAACCAGAAATCAAGATTCGCCAAAAATTCCATGTCTTCTCCTCCTTAGTTTGCCCCTGCGGCCTCTGTATCAACCGCCTGGTTCTGCAGTGCTTCTCTCTCTTCCTTGCGCTTCTTCATCCGGTACATGAAACGCTCGGATGCGATCAGCATGATGATAATTCCCTGGATAATCGATACAATCTCAGAGTCCACATCACCGCCTCTCGACATAACGAGAGCGCCGCTTCGGATATAGGAAATAAAGAAGGCGGACACCGGTATCATAAGAGGCCTGGTTCCTGCAAGCAGGTTGATCAGGATTCCGTCCCAGACATAGGTCTGGGCTGTAATCCACTGGAAATGCGTATACATTCCAATCATCTGGACTCCGCCGCCAAGTCCCGCCAGCATTCCTCCGATCAGCTGGGAACCGAGAATAATTCCGCCGATTTTCAGACCGGAATATCTGGCGAAGCTCGCATTCGATCCCGTAATCTGAAGCTCTCTTCCGAATTTGGACTTATCCATGAGCAGCCACATCACCACAACCGCAGCTATCATAATAAAAATGCCATAGTGGGTGCTGGTCCCCTTGATCAGCTTCCCGAGGGTTGCCGTTTTCTGGAAGCCGATGGAGAAAGAGCCATTCGCCTCATCCAGAAAGAAGGCACGGATCAGCCAGTATCCAAAGTTGAAGAAAATGTAATTCATCATAAGGGAGATGACAAGCTCATTGGCACCAGTCTTCTTCTTGATGATAACCGGAATCACTCCAATAGCGCCTCCCACCACAGTTGCTGCAGCCAGAATGACGATCTGATGCACTCCGGCCGGCAGCGGACAGGCAATTGCCAGCATGGCTGCCACAACTCCCGAAAAATAGAAGGAACTGTCAGCCGCCATGGAAAACAGACCGCTCTTATGCATGACATTGATGGCAAGACCGCAGAATACGAGGGGAATCATGGTCTCCACTGCGTTAAAGAAATTCCGCTTCGTGGAAAATGGTCCCAGCAGGAACTTATTCAGCGCGGTCAGCGGATCGTCGGCTACAGCAAATATGATGATCGCCGCAATGATCAGGGCAATCAGGATAGAGGTGAGCACCCGGATGACGCCGTACCAGTCAAACTTTTTCTTTTTGTTCATCTCTTACGCCTCCTGTAATTTTTCCGCAGAGTCTTCCTTCAAGCCCAGCATGTAAAGTCCCAGCTCCTCCTCTGTCGTACCCGGAACGTCGTGAATCACGCCTGCCACCTTTCCCTGGTGGAATACAATGATGCGGTCGCTCAGAGCACGCAGCTCCGTCAGATCCGCGCTCACGAGAATCAGGGATTTCTTCTCATCCCGCATTTCCAGAATTTTTTTGTGGATAAACTCCATGGCTCCCACATCCACGCCTCTGGTAGGCTGGTTTAACACAATCACATCTGCACCGGCAGTAAATTCCC
>JAHZAR010000074.1:4256-13893 GCA_019423835.1 Clostridiales bacterium
CCGGAAAGGCTCTTAATGCTGATATCCAGATTCATGGTCTTGATGTTAAAATCACGCACACAGCTCTGGCAGTAATCCTCAATAGCCCTCGGTTTTAAAAGACCGCCTCTGCCGGAGAGCTTTTTTAAACTGGTGGCAATCAGGTTATCGCGCACACTCATCTCCGGCGCGCAGCCATTTAAGTTTCTGTCCTCCGGTACATGGGCAATTCCCAGCTTCCTGTTTTCAGCAATCGACAGCCTGGTGAGCTCCTGCCCTCTGTAGGTAATAGAGCCGCTCTCCGCCTCCATATTCCCGGTGAGGATTTCCATGGCCTCTTTCTGTCCGTTCCCCTCGATGCCGGCAATCCCCAGAACCTCCCCGGCCTTCAGGGAAAAACAGAGATTGTCCAGCTTCTTTGTGCCGAATTTATCGGTATAGTTCAGATTCTTCACCGTAAGAATCTTCTCTCCGAACTCCTGAGGCGTTTTTTCGTACTCAATTCTGACATCCCTTCCCACCATCAGACGGGAGATCTCTTCCAGTGTGATGTCAGCCAGGTGGTAAGTGCCGATGGAGCGGCCGTCTTTCAAGACTGTCAGCCTGTCACAGAGATATTTTACCTCATTCAGCTTGTGGGAGATGAATATGATTGTATACCCCTCTTTTTTCAGATTCAGAAGCTGCTCAAACAGCTCTTCCGTTTCCTGAGGAGCCAGAACTGCTGTCGGCTCATCCAGGATAATGATCTTTGCGCCCCGGTACATGGTTTTTAAGATTTCCAGCTTCTGCTTCATTCCAATCGAAATGTCGCGGACTCTCTTTGTGGCATCCACATGGAGATTATATTTCTGGGAGATAGCCTCTGTCTCCTCAATGGCTTTTTTCTGATCCACAAACAGGCCTTTTTTCTTTTCTATTCCGAGGACCAGATTTTCGGCCACTGTCAGGGAGGGCACGAGCATCATATGCTGGTGCACCATCCCAATCCCGTTCTCGATAGCTTCCTTGCTGGAATGGAAATGAACCTCTTTGCCGTGAAGGAAAACCTTCCCGCTGGTAATCTCCTCAATGCCAAACAGCATCTTCATGAGCGTGGATTTTCCAGCGCCGTTTTCGCCGACCAGGGCATGAATCTCCCCTTTATTTACACTGAAATTAATATTGTAATTTGCCAGAACACCGCCCGGGTAAATTTTTGTCAGGTTCTCCACCCGTAAAATTTCCTCTGCCATGATTCCTCCCTTTATCCTGCTTAACCCTATGCCAGCTCCAGAGCGACCTCCATCATATTGGTGAAGCTGGTCTGACGCTCCTCAGCTGTCGTAGCCTCGCCGGTCACCGCAGAGTCTGAAACAGTCAGAATGCAGATAGCATTCACGCCAGCTGCTGCCGCATTGCTGTAGAGGGCCGCAGCCTCCATCTCAACGGCCAGCACTCCCATCTGGGCCCAGCTCATTCCTGTCTGCGGAAGATCCGGGTTGTAGAACATGTCGGAGCTTAAAATATTTCCCACGTGCACATTTAGTCCCTTTTCCCTTGCGGCTTTTACGGCCTTTTCCAGAAGTTCAAAGCTGCATATGCAGGAATAGTCACCCGGAAGGCGGAACTGCTTTACATAGTTGGATGTCGTGCAGGCTCCCATTCCGATTACGATATCGCGGATTTTCACATTCTCCTGAAGAGCGCCCGCTGTTCCAACGCGAATCAGATTTTTGCATCCGTAAAAATGGATCAGCTCATAGGAATAAATTCCTATAGACGGGCAGCCCATGCCTGTTCCCATAACGGAAACGCGTTTTCTGTTATAAAAACCGGTGTATCCAAACATATTCCTCACCCCATTGAACTGCTTTACATCCGTGAGAAAATTTTCTGCAATATATTTCGCGCGGAGCGGATCGCCGGGAAGCAGGATCGTTTCTGCGATCTCTCCTGCCTTCGCTCCAATATGGGGGGTTGGTACTCTGTTCTCTTCCATCTTCATTCCTCCTGAAATATGATATATTCAAAAACTGTAGTCTGACAGCTCTCTGCATGCATGTTACAGTTTTTTTCCAAAATGTCTGCTCAGAGTGCTTTTATGCTTCCTCTGCCCCGGGCGTGCCGTGAAGCCATCGGCTCAGATAAAACTGTTTTTTCTCCGCATAATCTGTGTTTTTGATCTGAAGCTGCGGAGTTGTGAGAATCTCCTCGACAGCGCCTGCCACCACTCGCGCAGTGTTGAAATAGGCGTTCTCCTCGTTGACTATCTCAAAGTCGGAACTGTGAATCCGGCCCCTCATGCCAGAGAATCCAAACTGGACAGAAGGTATCAGATAGCCCAGATCCCCAATATCACCGGATGCCCCTGAGACCACATGCTTTACAATCTGATCCTCCCGGCAGAGGGAACGCATCTGGCGGTGAATCACCTCTGTCAGCCAGGGGGACTGGGAAAACGGCATGTAGCCCGTTTTGTCCTCCACCTGTGCTGTAAGCCCAAGGGCCTGGGCGCAGTGGACAACACAGTCATCAAATTTTTTCCCGGCCTCCAGAAGCGTCTCCAGTGTATTGGCCCTGATATAGCTTTCCATCACCACCTCCTCAGGGATGATGTTCACGCTTCCGCCGCAGGCTGTTAGAACCGGATGAATCTGGATCCCCGCCTCTGCAGGAAACTGATCCTTCATGTAGGCGATCGCGTCCATAGCCAGGCTGGCTCCGTGCAGGGCATTTCTGCCCAGATGCGGTGCCGCTCCGGAGTGGGCAGCCTTCCCGTGAAATACCGCCTTTTTCACTGTAAAACCGGCCAGCGTGGAATCAATATCAAACAGACTGCCGCCGCTGTCCCCGTTAATATGCATGGAAATGACGCAGTCCACATCATCAAATACGCCCTCTGCAATCATGTTCTGCTTGCCGGAGAAATAGCGGATTTTCCCCTCCCTTTTCAGGCGTTCCCGGCTCTCGAAGTCGATAAACTCCTCCGCCGGGGTGGCAATGAAGCTGACTCTGCCTCCGGATGCTTCCACAATTCCCCTGTCTTTTAAAAGCTTCATCACATAGGCCATAACTGCAGTCTGAATGCTGTGTCCGCAGGAATGAAAGGCAAAGGAGCCTTCCTTTCCCTGAACGGACAGAGCATCCATGTCCGCCGCCAGGGCAATGTGATACTTTCTGCCTGTCCCCACTGTAGCCTTAATGCCGGTGACGCTGAGCCCATTCTCAAACGAAATCCCGTTTTCATTCAAAAAAGAAGTGAGAATCTGATTTGATTTCACTTCTTTAAATCCCAGCTCCGGGCATGCAAAAAGCGCATGCCCCAGCTTTGCCAGGCCATCTCTGTCTTTTTCTGTTAAAATAATATTTCCGGCATTCTGTTTTTCCATTCTCTGCTCCCGTCTGAATTGCTTGTCTCTGTATGGCAGTTGTAGTTCTGCCGGCTCTCTGACCGCAGAAATTCTGTCTGCTCTCTGAGCTGGGGGGATGTTCCCGCTGCCCTTCTTCCCCTGAACGGACAGATTCATCTGCGTTTTTCTATCATTTTTCGCACTTATATATTTTTTAATGTAACATGTATACAGAAGAAAGTCAAATATCTTCGCATTTTCTGTTCTCTTTAGAGACGGACCCTGTTTCCCTTTCCATCCCTGTGCCCCTGCTTGAGACGGTTCAGATGCACCTGCTTTTCTCTGTAGGTAATGACACTCTCCGTGTTGGCTCCCAGAAGATAGACCTGCTCAAGCGCCTCCCCGCGGCCCAGCTTGATCCCGCGCACACCTCTGGCATTTTTCTTCTGAACCGAGATTTCATCCATGGGAAAACGCAGAAATACTCCGCTGTCCGTCTGAAGCACTACTTCGGAAGCCTCGTCTGCCGGCTGAACGCTTACCAGGCAGTCTCCCTCCTGAAGCTTTGTGGCAGCAACCATTCGGTTGTTTGTCTCAAATTCTTCCCCCGGAACACGCTTTAACATCGCATCTCTTGTGGCAAAGAGGAAGAGTTTTCCCTGCAGGGATGCCGCATTGGTGACAAACACCGTCTGTTCCTTCGTACCGTCAAATTTACACAGATTGTCAATCGGCGTCCCCTTATCCCGGAGCTTTCCGAAAGGAATGTCTGTTACCTTCACCTGATGAAGCACACCTGCATCTGTAAACAGGCAGATTCGATCCGTATTCAGGCAGCTGATGACATGGGGATTTTCATTTTCTATAGTTTCTCTGTTTCTGTCATAGGTGGAACGGTCTACAATGCGGCTGTAGCCGAAGCGATCCATGACAAAGACCACTTCTCTGACTTCCACAGCGCTCTCATCATATACGGCTTCCTTGCCGTCCTCGATGAGCGTGCGCCTTGGAGAGGCAAATTCCTTCTTAATGGCGGCCAGGTCTTCCTTGATCACCTGGTCCATGGTTCCCTTGTCAGACAGAATCTTTTCGTACTCCTTGATTTTTCTGAGTGTCTCTCTGTGCTCCTTTTCAAGAGCCAGGATTTCAAGTCCAATGAGCTTGTACAGACGCATTTCCAGGATCGCGGAAGCCTGTTTCTCCGTAAAGTGGAGCTTTCTTGCATCCTCCTCCAGCTCCGGTGTCTTAAACCGGATCGCCGAGGTATCTCCGCTTATCAGGCAGGCCTTGGCATCCTTCAGATTCCTGGAGCCCCTCAGCACCGCAATAATCAGGTCGATCACATCGCAGGCCCTGATCAGCCCTTCCTGTATTTCTTTTTTCTCCAGCTCCTTCTCCAGCAGGACACGGTACTTGCGCGTATTGTTCTCATACTGGAAGTCCAGATAGTTTCTTAGGATTCCTCTCAGATTCAGGGTTTCCGGCCTGCCCTTTGCGATAGCCAGCATGTTTACCCCATAGGTATCCTCCAGCTTTGTCTTTTTATAGAGGATGTTTCGAATCTTTTCCACATCCGCATCCCTGCGAAGCTCCAGCACAATGCGGATTCCCTCTTTGTTCGACTGATTGGAGATATCCACCACATCTGTCAGCTTCTTTGACTCTACAAGCTCCGCTATATCCATCAGACACTTGTTGATCCCCGCGCCGATCATCGTATAGGGGATCTCCGTGATCACCAGCTTATCCTTATCTGCTTTCCTCTTTCCCAGCTCCACTTCCATTTTAGCCCGCAGCTTGATTTTTCCGGAACCGGTTTCGTAGATGGACGCCAGATCCTTTTTGTTTGCAATGATTCCTCCTGTGGGGAAGTCCGGCCCGTGGAGATATCCGAGAAGTTCCTCCGTCCCCAGACTGGGATTGTCAATAAACGCCTGAACCGCGTCCACTACCTCGCCGAGATTGTGGGGAGGAATGCTGGTGCTCATGCCGACGGCGATTCCCTCCGCTCCGTTAATCAGAAGATTGGGGACGCGCACCGGAAGCACCTCCGGCTCCTTCTCTGTCTCGTCGTAATTTGGGACGAAGTTTACCGTCTTATCCAGATCCTTTAAATAGACCTCCTCCGCAAACTTCTCAAGCCGGGCCTCCGTGTACCTCATGGCCGCCGCCCCGTCTCCCTCGATAGAGCCGAAGTTTCCATGGCCGTTTACCAACGGCATTCCCTTTTTGAACACCTGCGACATGACAACCAGTGTTTCGTAGATAGAACTGTCACCGTGGGGATGATATTTACCCATCGTATCACCGACAATACGCGCTGATTTCCGATGGGGCTTGTCGTGCCCCAGATGAAGCTCGCTCATATCATACAATACACGCCTCTGAACCGGCTTGAGTCCGTCCCTGGCATCTGGAATTGCCCTGGCCGTGATAACACTCATGGAATAGTTCATGTAGCTTTTCTGCATTTCCTCCGAATATTCGGTCTTTATGATTTTTTCAGCCATTTTTCTCTCTCCTGCCTGCTGTGCCTGTTTCTTTCCTGCTGCGCCTGTTTCCTGCAGGCTGTACTAGGTTATATCCGGTAATCGGTGTACCGTGGCGGGTTCTCCGCATGACTGCCCTCGGGTGCAAACGGACAGGGGCGGCAGCCGTCTGTCCTGCATCGGGGTGCGGCCGTCAGGCGTCTATCTCCGCTTCCTCTGCATGATCATAGATAAACTGACGCCTCGGCGGCACATCGCTTCCCATCAGCATCTCCGTAATCTCCGAGGCCATCCTGGCGTCCTCGATCTCCACCTGCTTCAGGACACGGTTCTCCGGGTTCAGCGTCGTCTCCCAGAGCTGCTCAGCATCCATCTCCCCCAGTCCTTTATACCGCTGGAGTGTGAAGCCTCCTGCATGAGTCTTCTTGTACTTTTCCAGAGCTTTTTCATCATAGAGGTACTGTTCCTCCCCTTTCTTTGGGATCACCTTGAACAGGGGCGGCATGGCAATGTACACATGTCCTTCTGTGATAAGGGCCGGCATAAAACGGTACAAAAAGGTCAGGAGCAGCGTATCAATATGGCTTCCGTCCACATCCGCATCTGTCATGAGAATAATCTTATTATATCTCAGCTTTGAAATATCGAAATCATTTCCATAGCCCTCGGAGAATCCGCACCCGAATGCATTGATCATCGTCTTAATCTCAGCATTGGCCAGAACCTTGTCCATGGATGCTTTTTCCACATTCAGGATTTTTCCGCGGATCGGAAGGATCGCCTGATACTGGCGGTTCCTGCCCATCTTGGCAGACCCACCGGCGGAATCTCCCTCTACAATGAAAATCTCGCATTTTTCCGCATCCCGGCTCTCACAGTTGGCCAGCTTTCCATTGCTGTCAAAGGAAAAGCGGGATTTGGTCAGCATGTTCGTCTTTGCCTTCTCTTCCGCCTTTCTGATTTTCGCAGATTTTTCTGCGCAGCCGATCACTGCCTTCAGGGTTTCCAGATTTCGGTCAAAGTAGCGCTGGAGCTCCTCTCCTGCCAGGGTAAATACGGCTTTTGTGGCGTCTGCACTGGCCAGCTTTGTCTTCGTCTGCCCCTCAAAAATCGGATCCGGGTGCTTGATGGCAACCACGGCCGTCATGCCGTTTCGCGTATCCGCACCTGTAAAGTTGGAATCCTTTTCCTTCAGAATTCCCAGCTCTCTGGCATAGCTGTTAATCAGCATTGTAAACTTTGTTTTAAAGCCGGCCAGATGGGTTCCTCCCTCCTGCGTAAAAATATTATTGCAGAAGCCGAGGATATTCTCCTCAAAGGTATCCACAAACTGAATGGCAGCCTCCACCTCAATGCCGTCCATAGTTCCCTTAAAGTAGATGGGCTCATGAACCGGTGTTTTTCCGGCATTGATCTCCTTCACATAGGCGATAATTCCATCCGGCTCTGAATAGACAATTTTTTCTTCCTCTCCGGCCCTCCTGTTTTCATAATATATTGTAAGGGCAGGATTCAGATAAGCAGTCTCGTGGAGACGGCTTTTCAGCCATTCAGCCTTAAACCGGGTTTTCTCAAAGATCGTGTCATCCGGCAGGAAATTAATACAGGTACCTGTCTCCTTTGTCTTTCCAATCACCGGAAGGAGTCCGTTCACCAGCTCCACGACAGGAATTCCCCTCTCATATGCATCGTGGTGAATCTGCCCGTTTTTATAAATCTTGATATCCAAGTGTTCCGAGAGAGCATTGACAACCGAGGAGCCGACACCGTGCAGTCCTCCGCTTGTCTTATAGGCGCTGCTGTCAAATTTTCCGCCAGCGTGGAGGGTGGACAGGACCACCCTCTCCGCAGAGACTCCCTTCCTGTGCATCTCCACCGGAATGCCTCGCCCATTGTCCCGCACGGTGCAGGAACCATCTGCCTCCAGCGTCACCCAGATCGATGTGCACGCACCTGCCAGATGCTCGTCCACCGAGTTATCGACAATCTCATATATCAGGTGGTTCAGCCCCTTGGTTCCCACTCCTCCGATATACATGCCGGGGCGTTTGCGAACCGCCTCCAGCCCTTCCAGTACGGTAATGCTGTCCGCGTCATACTGTGCTTTGCCCATGATGTCCCTCCATATCTATGTATCTAATCTTTTCAGCCGCGCTGTTCTTATACGTCCGTTTCTCTTTTGCTTTTTCTTTCCATCTGTCCGCGTCTTCTCGCATCCTCTGCTGCCCGGATTGCTGGCCGCGGTCTCTGCCGCGGCCATTTCTTTCTGCCGCAGCCGTCTCCTTCTCCCGCCCGGGGGGGGGTGCCGGCGCGAAACGAGCCTGGCAGAGAACCGCAGTTTCTGGACAATAGTTCCCATTATGGCATAAAATTTCATTTTTTTCAAGAATATTATAGCACAATCGAACGTATGTTTGCAACTTTTTTGTTATTGATTTCTTAACTTCTTATTTTTCATGTTCTTCATTATCTGTATCCTCCTTGAACCGTTTTTGCGCCTTTTCCCTCTCTTCTCTGAAAAATCTGCAGTTGTAAAGGTAGGCCTCTGAATCAGGCTTCACCTGTCCGGCCAGCTCATTGCATGCCTCTGCCTTGTCTGTCTCTCCCAGACGGTAAAAGCATACAGTCAGCTGCAGAGCGGGTATATAATCATAGCACTCCCCGCTCACAAATCCGCCGTTTTTCTCATCCTTCTCTGTATTCAGAGCCGTACTGTACCAGAAAGCGGCTGTTCTGTATTCTTCTCTTCTGAAAAACCAGTCGCCAATGTCGCAGCAGATTTCCGCTCTCGGACGATCGTAGAAAAACGAGAACAGCAGTGCTTTCAGCGCCTCCTCCTCGTTTCCCTCCAGCCGCCAGCACAGAGAAAGGAAACGGCAGGCTTCAATCTTATTCTCCACCCATCCATCTGCCCTGTCCAAGAAAGAGGACAGCACTGTTTTGGCCTCCTGCAGGCACCGGGAATCCTGTGCTGCAAAATAATAGAGTTCTCTGCCGTAATAGAATAAATCTCTCGGGGTAAACGGAGCCTGCTCTGCCTTCATTTTTCTGTAAATATCCAGATTTCTGCGGGAATGGCCCTCTCCCGTTCTTTTTTTCCTGTGCTCAATCTCTATTTCTGAATAAACCACTTTTCCTGCAGGTGCTATGGCCTCATGAACCCTGCCCTGCCACCGAAAACCACAGCCATTTTTCAGAAGCCGTTCCCTGTAATACGAAAACGTCGGTTTATCATCCGAGTCAAACCCCATTACATATTTCATCATCACAACAGCCGTATCGGATGAAATGGTATCTTTCAGTTTTATGAGTTTTTCCTGCTGTTCCCCTGTCACCATATCATCCGCGTCCAGCCACATGCAGTAATCCATGGTAGCATGGGCAAATGACTCGTTGCGCGCCGCCGAAAAATCATCTGTCCACTCAAAATCATACACCTGGTCTGTATATTCCGCCGCAATCTCTTTCGTTCTGTCTGTGGAACCTGTATCGACAATAATGATCTCATCGGCAAAGCTCTTTGCACTGTCAAGGCATCTCCCCAGAACTTCCTCCTCGTTTTTTACAATCATACACAGACTGATTGTGGCCATAATCCACCGCCTTTTTCCTTCACTACTCTTATTTATGCTGCAGGCCGGAGAGTGTCACTGATTTCGTGGTGTTTTTCCATTTTTATCTATTTTTTTTATTTTTTTGAAATTTGTACTTGCTTTTTTATTTTACCTGTGCTAATATAACTAGCGTCGCTGGTGAACGCCAGCTGACAAATCACTGTCGAGGCGTGGCTCAGTTTGGTAGAGCGCTGCGTTCGGGACGCAGAGGTCGCGTGTTCGA
>JAHZAR010000075.1:0-1778 GCA_019423835.1 Clostridiales bacterium
GGCAACGGACTCTGACTCCGTCATTTCAAGGTTCGAATCCTTGTACCCCAGTTTTGAACTGGATAGAGCACCGGCTATCTGCATGAGCAGAAGCTGGTGCTTTTTGCTTGCGGAAATTTTCAGTTTTCAGGAAAAATATTTTGCACAGACCTGATATGCCGTTCTCTTCTGGCGCCGGAAATTCTCTGACATTTATGCAAAACACTCCCACATTCCCGGAAAAGAGACAGGACTTATTGTGAACTTTTCACAGAAATAATGGGAAGCCTGCGGTCAGCAGAGAATTCGTAATGATTTTATATGGAATTGGGAGATAGGAGAGAGTTTTATTTGGCAAATTGAACAGTTTTTTTCTGACCTATTACAACATATACAAAAAATAAGGCTTTTTTTGGCAGTTGAGACGATAGTTCCACATGCCGGTTTCAAGGTATAATGACTGCAGGGCAGTCATTATACCTGCGCATGCCGGTTTCAGCATTCACTGCTGAAAGCCGGGCGCTGGCTGATGAGGAAGTGCTGAAATCTGCCCTGGTTCTATACGGAGCGATATGGTACATACGAACGGAAGGGTTAGCTAGGAGGAGAAGAGATGGCTGGATTGTCACTGAAGAACATTACAAAATACTATCAGAATGGGCATGTTGTTGTTAAAGATTTCAACCTTGAGATAGAGGACCATGATTTTGTTGTGCTGGTAGGGCCGGAGGGCTGTGGGCGCTCTACGGTGCTGCGTATGATAGCAGGACTTGAGGACATTTCTTCCGGGGAGCTTCTGATTGGCGGACAGAGGGTAAATGAGGCAGGACCCAGGGAGCGGGAGGTTGCCATGATTTTTGAGAACTGTACGCTCTATCCTCAGATGTCTGTCTATGACAATATGGCATTTGGGCTTAAGCTGAAACGTCTTCCGCAGGATGAAATTGACCGTCTGGTCAGGGAAACAGCGGAGGTTCTGGACCTGGCAGATGTGCTTGACTGCATGCCGGAAAAACTGACAGAGGCTCAGAAACAGCTGGTGGCAGTGGGACGCGCCATTGCCAGAAGACCTGGGATTTTCCTGATGGACAAACCGTTCTCCAGCCGGGATGAAAAGACCAGGGAGGATATGCAGAATGAGCTTTTGAAGCTGTATGAGAGAATACAGACCACCGCAATCTATGCGACAGGGGATCCCATGGAGGCTCTCAAGATGGGAAAAACAGTCGTTGTGATGAAAGATGGTACAATCCAGCAGGCAGATACGCCGGAAAATATTTACAGCCGTCCGGTTAACCGCTTCGTGGCAGAATTTGTGGGTAATCCAGGCATGAACATGCTGGACGGGACTGCAGTCAGAGAGGGAACCCAGATGTATGTGGAACTGGAGAAGGACCGCATCCTTCTTCCAAGGGAGCTGGGAAGAAGGATACAGGAGCTGGGGTATGAAGGAAAAGAAATCACCATGGGAATCCGTCCGGAGGATGCCTGTCTCGGGGCAGATCAGGAGCATCCGGATAATGAGGTGTTTACAGTTCCCGCTGAGGAGTGCAGGCTTTCCGGGGACGGGAAGCTGCTGTCTATGAACAGGGAGGAGGGGATTTTTGTGCTCCGCCTTGCAGAGTCTCTCAGGGAAGTGCCGAAGGGAATGGTATCCTTCCATGTGAAAAAGGAGAACATGTGTGTGTTTGACAAGGAGAGCGGACGCAATATCCTCAGATAGCTGGATAGTCTTCAGAGCGGCTTCAGACAGCTTTCAGGAAAGCAGCTGTGTGAAGAGTGAAATTTTTCCTGACCGG
>JAHZAR010000075.1:1788-13720 GCA_019423835.1 Clostridiales bacterium
AGTCTGCCTATTTCATGCAGAGAAACGGTGCAGTCAAAGAAGAGGCTGTAACTGGGAACTTTTAGAAGCTTCCTGTCTGAATCGAACCAGAAACGAAAAAAATTTGCGTTTTTTTGTGAAGAATTGATAATTACTCTTTCATTTTTCGGCGTTTTGCATTAATATAGTAATCAGGGAAAATTTTTGAAAAGGAGAGAAGGCTATGATATCAAATCAGATACTCCAGACAAATATTGAGGGGTTAAAAGGGATTACAAGAGTTGATCTGTGTATCTGCGATACAGAGGGGAAGATTCTGGCCTCTACGTTTTCCGGCGCGGAAGAGTATGAAAATGCAATTCTCGCATTTGTGGAGTCACCGGCTGACAGCCAGGTGCTTCAGGGGCATCAGTTCTTTAAGGTATTCGATGAGCATCAGCTGGAGTACGTCCTTCTGGCAAGAGGCGGAAGCGATGATGTATATATGGTTGGCAAGATGGCTGCTTTTCAGATACAGAACCTGTTGGTGGCCTATAAGGAGAGGTTTGACAAGGACAACTTTATCAAGAATCTTCTGCTCGACAATCTGCTTTTGGTAGATATATATAACCGTGCGAAGAAGCTCCACATTGAGACAAATGTGAAGCGTGTGGTATTCATTATCGAAACGCAGATGGAGAAGGATGGAAACGCTCTGGAAACGGTGAGAAGTCTGTTCTCCACAAAGACAAAGGACTTTATTACAGCAGTTGACGAGAAGAATATTATTCTCGTCAAGGAGGTAAAGCCAGGTGAAACCTACAGCGATCTGGAAAAGACAGCGAACATGATTCTGGACATGCTGAACACGGAGGCCCTGTCTAAGGTCAATGTGGCATTCGGAACCATCGTCAATGAGATCAAGGATGTATCCCGTTCCTACAAGGAGGCCAGGATGGCCCTGGATGTCGGAAAGATTTTCTACAGCACAAAGAATGTAGTGGCGTACAGCAACCTGGGAATCGGACGTCTGATCTATCAGCTCCCGCTGCCTCTGTGCCGCATGTTTATCAAGGAAATCTTTGACGGAAAGTCGCCTGATGACTTTGACGAGGAGACTCTGACTACGATCAACAAGTTCTTTGAGAACAGCCTCAACGTATCGGAGACATCCAGACAGCTCTACATTCACAGAAACACTCTGGTGTACCGTCTGGATAAGCTGCAGAAGAGCACAGGCCTCGATCTGCGGGTGTTTGAGGATGCAATTACTTTCAAAATTGCACTGATGGTTGTAAAGTACATGAAGTATATGGAAAATCTTGACTATTAATCCCGAACACAGGGCTCTGGGACTTCCGGCAGCCTGTTGGCTGATTCAGAGGACACAGGGGCAAAGGAGTCCGGGGAAGGTTTTGGAGGAAAGGCTGTACGGGAAGCCTGCGGGGGAAGGCTGCCCGTACAGCGGTTATTTAGAAAAACAGGTGTGCATGGCTGGAAACAGAGAGTGCCCCGGCAAAACAATTCAGGCCTGAGGGGCATGGAGTGAAAAATTAAAGCAGAAAGCAGACTGCTGCAATATGTGGGGGAGTAATTGTGCAGAAATGCGGCCTCATGTATTGCAGCAATTTACATAATCTGGGGAGAAGAGCATGATAGAGATCATTAATCTCAATAAAACATATGACAACAAGAATAAGGCTCTGAAAAATGTTAATATACGCATTGAAGAGGGAGCGTTTGTTTTTATCATGGGACGCAGCGGATCCGGCAAATCTACTCTGATGAAGATTCTCTTAAAAGAAGTGGAGCCTACATCCGGCAGAGTGATTGTCAACGACATGGAGCTGGGTAAGATGCCGCGCCGCTATGTGCCGAAATACAGGAAAATGCTGGGAGTCGTGTTTCAGGACTTCCGCCTGCTGAAGGATATGACTGTGTACGAAAACGTGGCCTTTGCCCAGCGGGTTCTAGGAATGCCGACAAGAAAGATAAAGGAAAATGTGCCTGCCATTCTGCGGCAGGTGGGTCTTTCCTCAAAATATAAATCCTATCCGAACCAGCTTTCGGGAGGAGAGCAGCAGAGAGTGGCCATCGCAAGGGCGCTGATCAACAATCCGGCGGTTCTTCTGGCCGATGAACCCACAGGAAACCTGGATGCCCATAATTCCATGGAGATCATGGGACTTCTGGAGCAGATCAACCGGCGGGGGACGACGGTGGTTGTTGTCACTCACAGCCATGAGATTGTGGAAAAAATGGGAAAACGAGTGATTACCATTGACAGGGGATGTGTTGTCAGTGATGAGGTTATGGAGCCCTGGGATTACGGGGAGCTGCAGGTGGAGGAGATCCATTCCAGGCGCGGTCCTGCCGTAAAAGAGTCGGAGAGCACAAAGAGAGCGGTCAGGGATGACAGGGAAAAGTATGAGAGAAGCGTCCGAAGGCAGGCAGAGAGCCGGAGAGATCATGGTTCTGACGGTGAGGGGTACAAAGCTTCCGCAAAGCATCAGGGCGATGTCTCAGGAATGCCTGAAGACAGTCAGACTGTGGGCAGAACCGTATCCTTCAGCGAGGTGAGAGAGCAGAGAGGACGAGGCAGAGGAAGAGGAAAACAGATATGAGAATAGGCACATTTTGGTACTGCCTGAAGGAGGGCATCAAAAATATAGGAAAAAATATTTGGTTTTCACTGGCCTCCGTGGCTGTTGTTTCCGCCTGCATCTTTTTATTCTGCATTTTTTTCTCCCTTGTGGCAAATGTGCGCTACATGGTGAAAAATGTGGAAACTACGGTGGGAATTACAGTTTTCTTTGATGAAAACCTGACAGAGGAGGATATACAGGCCATAGGGGCCGAGATAAAAAAACAGCCGAATGTGAAGGAATGCGTCTACACTTCGCCGGAGGAGGCCTGGGAGTCGTTTAAGGCAGACTATTTTGCAGGCCTGGAGGATTTGGCGGAAGGCTTTGAACAGGATAATCCACTGGCAGACTCAGCTTCCTATGAAATTTTTCTGACGGATCTGACAGGCCAGGATCAAATGGTATCGTGGCTTCAGTCCCTTGACGGAGTGAGGAGAGTCAACTATTCCAGGGATGTAGCTGCAGGAATGAATGATTTTAACAGAATACTGGGAAGTGTGTCCCTTGGGATCATTATTCTTCTGCTGGCTGTGTCCATATTCCTGATCAGCAATACCATCAGGACAGCGGCTGCCTTCAGAAAGAATGAGAACAGGATTATGAGGCTGATCGGCGCTACAAATTTTATGATCCGCTCACCGTTTGTGGTAGAGGGAATGATTATCGGTTTGGTGGGGGCTGTGCTTCCTCTGGGGCTGATCTATATGGTTTACAGACAGGTGGTATCCTACCTGGGAGAACATTTTGAGATGCTTTCCAATATCATTGTGTTTATTCCGCTCCACGTGATATTCCCGTATATGGTGGGAGTAGCCATGGCTCTGGGAGTTGGAATTGGCTTTGTGGGCAGCTTTTTCACAATCCGCAGGCACCTCAAGGTTTAGGAGTTGAAGCACATGGAAAAACACGGTATAAAAGCAGGACTGATTGCACTGGCCGCGGCACTGGCCGTTATCCCGGTTCAGGCGGCGGGAAAGGGCGATATTGACAGCGCGAAGGATAAAATATCCTCTCTGGAGGAGGAGAAGAAGAAGACAGAGGAAACGATTCAGGAGCTGGAAGCGCGGAAGGCGGATACAGAGAGCTATGTGAAGGAGCTGGACGGAGAGCTGGCCCGGCTGGATGACGAGCTCTCTGCCCTGGACAGCCGGATTGCAGGCAAGGAGGCTGATATTGAGGTGACGAAAAGTCAGCTTGAGGAGGCCCAAAAGACAGAGGAAGAGCAGTATGCCTCCATGAAGCTCAGGATAAAATATATGTATGAAAAGGGAGATACCAGCTATCTCGATCTGCTTCTGGAATCCGGTTCCATGTCCGAGATGCTGAACAGGGCAGAATATATCCGGAAGATCTCCTCCTACGACAGAAAAAAGCTTACCGAATACGGGGAGATAAAGGAGAAGATTGCGGACGACGAAGAGAAGCTGGAAGCGGAGCACAAGGAGCTTCTGGCTCTGCAGGAGCAGACAAAGGCCAAACAGGATTCTGTGGAGAAGCTGGTAGGGGAAAAGTCGAAGGAGCTGCAGAAATACCAGAATCAGATTGCAGCCAATGAATCGCAGCTTGCCTCCTATCAGGCCGATATTGAGGCTCAGGAAAACAGGATTCAGGAGATCGAGGCAGAGCTGAAGCGCCAGGAAGAGGAGGCAAGGAGGAAGGCGCAGGAGCAGGGAGAGGAGTATAAAACGGTAAGTATTGGGAATATTAGCTTTATATGGCCGTGCCCTTCCAGCAGCCGAATCACTTCCGGATTTGGCGGGAGAAGCTCACCGACGGAAGGAGCTTCCAGCAATCATAAGGGAATTGACATCGGAGCATCCTCGGGAAGCGATATCGTGGCAGCTGCCGACGGGACAGTTACAATCTCTACATACAGTTACTCGGCCGGTAACTATATTATGATAAACCATGGAGGCGGGGTATCTACTGTATACATGCACTGTTCCAAGCTTCTCGTATCTGTGGGTGAAACAGTCAGGAAGGGGCAGGTTATAGCAAAGGTTGGCTCAACCGGATATTCAACAGGACCGCACCTTCATTTCGGAGTCAGGCTGAATGGTGCATACGTCAATCCGTCCCAGTATGTAAGCCCGTAGAAGTGACAATATCGAAGGCTGAACTGCAGACTGACATAAAATGCCGTATGAAAGACAGCATCCCGGTACACTTTCTGAAAAGACAGAGGGAGGATGTGTTCTGCGGCTGGTGAGGAGGCTAATTATGGATAATAAAAATAAATTCTGGAAAGGTGTTATGGTAGGCGTGTTTGCCACGGCATTTGTCTGCCTGGTGACGGTGGGGGCTTCCATTGGCATCTACATGTTTGGACGTCAGATTCTGCTGAGAGCCGGCAGCGGCCAGGGCAGCTCCGGGCAGGAGGCAAGCTCAGAAGAAGCAGCCTCCCTTGATATGAACCAGGTCAACCGAAAGCTGGGAGTGATCCTGGATTTGATTAATGAGGTTTACCTGTTTGACACGGATCCGGCCGTGGAGGAGGCGGGAATCTACAAGGGTCTGATGTACAGCCTGGGAGATCTCTATGCCGATTACTATACGCCGGAGGAGATGACTGCCATGATGGAGGAAACAAATGGGGAATACTGTGGAATCGGCGCCATGATCTCCCAGGACAGGATGACAAATGTTTCCACCATTATCAAGGTTTATAAGGATTCACCGGCCGAAGAGGGAGGACTTCTTCCGGGAGATATTCTCTACAAGGTAGACGGGCTTGATGTGAGCGGCATGGATTTGGATACCATTGTCAGCCAGCATGTGAGGGGAGAGGAGAATACTCCTGTGACGCTCACGGTTTACCGAGACGGGGAGGAAGTAGAGGTTACCATGAACCGCCGCCAGCTGGAGGTGCAGACGGTAGAGTACCAGATGCTGGATGATCACAGGACAGGATATCTGCTGGTGACAGAATTTGACACGGTGACCGCAGAGCAGTTTAAGTCAGGAATCGACGGGCTCCTCAGCCAGGGGATGGAACAGCTTATTCTGGATTTCAGAAACAATCCGGGAGGTGAGCTGAATGCCGCCGTGTCCATGATAGACTACCTGATCCCAGACGGACTGACAATTGTTTCCATTGCTGACAGAAACGGAGTGGGAGAAACCTACACATCCGAGGACGGACATGAGCTGGATCTTCCGACAGCAATCCTTGTAAATGGAAATTCCGCCAGCGCTTCCGAGGTCTTTACAGGAGCCATGAAAGATCTCGACAGAGCGACGATTGTCGGAACCACCACGTTCGGCAAGGGAATTGTGCAGTCTCTGTACACTCTGCAGGATGGAAGCGGAGTCAAGCTCACAACTGAGCATTACTACACACCGGACGGAACAGATCTCCATGGAACAGGAATCGAGCCGGATGTGACAGTGGAGCTGAACGAAGATCTGGCGACAATGATAGAAATTCCAAAAGATCAGGATAATCAGCTTGCTGCCGCCCTCAATGTGCTGAACGGGGATAAGGCAGACACTCAGGAAAGCAGCACGCAGGCAGCAGATGAAGCCGCTTAACATGAGAGCCTGAAATAATAAATACGTCCTGCTGAAGAGTGTTTCTCTGATGCAGGGCGTATTTTAGTACGGATTTTTAGGCAGACAGTTTTCCGTCAGCCTCAGACAGGGCACCTGCAGAACAGGATGAGAGGTAAAAAACAGTTAGTCTGAGAAATAACAGAAAGAATGGTGCAAATATATAAAAAAACTAAAAAAATAAAGGAAATATTGAACTATACAGATTTACTTGGTAAAATAATAGGACAGCAGGAAGCTTATAAACTCAAAAGAGAAAGGAAGGGGTATGGGTATGGAAGAAATGAAAAAGGTTAAAACAGCTTCGATGGTTGTGCTTGTTCTCAGTATTATCACGATTGTTGTGATGCTTGTGGGCATGGTCGCTGTCGGTCTGGTTGTAGGCGGTATGGCAGGAGCAGCGGGAGCCAGCGGAGCAGTGGTTGGCGGGGTAATGGCAGCAGCGACAGTTATTGCTCTGGTAATGAACGGAGGCATTCAATTTCTGTTCAGTCTTCTGATTCTGATCAAGAGCAAAAATCAGGAAAAAGCAGGACTGTGCTTTGGATTCGGGATTGTGATTCTGGTAATTTCCGGGTTCTGGTGTCTGACAAGCCTTGCATCCTTTAATTTTATGACAGTGGTAATGGCCGGAGAGGTAATTGCTGCTGTGTTTATTATTGTCAATGCCAATAAGGCCAGAAAGGAACTGACCGGAAGGAGAGGGGACAGCAGCACAGAGGACGGAGGAGCAGAGAGAACAGAAGGATAAAAAAGACAGCTGATAATGGATGTTCCCCCCCTGACAGGTTTACATTTCTGTGCCCTGTCAGGGGGTGTTTTGTGCGGACAGCCAGGCAGGCTTAAAAGGGCCCGTCCGAAAGATTCAAGGAGACTGGGGCAGTCCTGCATGGGTCTATGAAAGCTATACCATTGCTCTCAGCTCCCGGACAAACCCCTCGGCAGCCTCCCTCGGAGTTGCCCAGGATGTGACAAAACGGATGGCTGTGTGCGTTTCATCTGTCTTTCTTTCTGCGTTGGCTCCGTACAGAGTCATCAGCTTTTCAGCCAGACTGTCATCAACGATGGGGAAGAGCTGGTTTGAGGCAGAAGAGGACAAGAAGGAAATTCCACAATCCTCAAACCCCTTTCTCATGATCTGCGCAAGTTCGTTGGCATGGGCAGCCATTTCATAGAAAAGCCCGTCTGCAAAGAGCGTTTCAAACTGGATTCCCAACAGCCATCCCTTGGCCAGCATAGCGCCATTCTGTTTTATCATATAGCGAAAATCTTCCTTGATGGAATCATTGCGGATGACAAGCGCCTCGCCGAACAGGGCGCCGTTTTTTGTTCCTCCGATGTAGAAGGCGTCTGTCAGGTCAGCCAGATCTGCCATGGTCAGATCATTGACAGGACTTGTGAGGGCAGATCCGAGTCTGGCGCCGTCCAGGAAGAGATAGAGCCCTTTTGAACGGCAGAGATGGCTGAGCTCTTCCAGTTCTTTCTTCGTATACTGTGTTCCCAGCTCTGTTGTGTTGGAGATGTAGACCATTTTGGGCTGAACCATGTGCTCGTCCCTGTGAGCGGAGAGCGCCTTTTCGACGGCCCTGGCTGTCAGCCTGCCGTCCTCATCCGGGACAGCAATTACCTTGTGGCCGGAGGCCTCGACGGCTCCTGTCTCATGGACGTTGATGTGCCCGGTGGAGACGGCGATCACAGCCTGGTATGGCCGGAGGGCTGCGTCAATGACAATCCGGTTGGTCTGTGTCCCCCCCACAAGAAAGTGGACATCCAGATCCGTGCGGATATCCGGATGGCTGTCTGGGACGGAGCCAGTGTGGCTGCACTCCCGGCAGATCAGCTCGGCTGCCTTTTGGCAGTGCTCATCCATCCCATAACCGGTGTGCTGAGTAAGATTTGTATTCATGAGCGCTTCCAGAATCCGCGGATGGGCGCCCTCACTGTAATCGTTTGTAAATCTGTGATGCTGCATGGTTCGATCCTCCTGTTTTATAAATGTGCAGATCAGATATTTCTGTATACCGGCCGCGCTCTGCAGCCGGATCTGGGCAGAGCTTCTGCTCTGCCTTTTCATATGTCTGATTGTTTTCTATTTTGAGCGATTGGCGGGGAGTTGTCAAGGCAAATGAAAGGGGGCGGGAGCAGAGGCCTGGGCCTGGCAGGCGTGGTGATGCCTGAACGGGGATCCTGACAGAGACAGCAGTCCCGCTATTCTGTTTTTATGGGTATTTCAATTTGAGTTATGTAATCGTCCAGGGTATCAATGACAAGCTCATTGATGCCTTTTTCGTAGGCAAAGCCGTAAAACTGCAGGTTATGTTTTTCTGCGTAAGAGAGTATTTCTGCGTAGCGTTCGGACAGACGGTCCCAGTTTCCCCTGCAAAAAGCCCGCAGATATTTTCCTTTGGGCTGCACATGAAGCCCTTTCCGATATACAGGAAGCGGCAGTTCGATATAGAGAGCCGAATAGCTGCTAAGCCTGCCGCAATACAGGTTTTCGACCGGAAGAATCGCCCCGTAGGAAGCGTCATGTAAACGCCGCAGCTGATATTTCTTTGTCTCTGCTATTACCATCTCCACCTCTTTTTCAAAAGGAGTATCCTGTGATGTGGGGATGGTCACCAGATAGTGTGATTCTGGCTTTTCAATAATTAAACATTCAGAGATGTCCAGGCGGCGGATGTCAGACATATTCTGTCTCTTTTCATTCATAACTGCCTTCAGAGCCCTGAGATGCGATATGGTATTGTCCAGTTCTTTAATTTTACCAGCCAGCAGGCCTTCTAAAGATGAAGCGGAGCGATTTTTCAGAAAATCTTGTATCTCAGGGACAGAAACATTCAATTCGCGCAGCATAAGAATAGTTTCCAGCAAGGGACTCTGCTGAAAGCTGTAATACCGATAGCCGTTTTCCTTTATCATTGCGGGTTTCAGTATGCCTATTTCATCATACCACATTAAGGTCTTTTTATTGATTTCATGCAGCTTTGCAAATTGTCCGATTGTAAACAGCTGATTCGTGTGAAAAAGCATTGAAAATCCTCCTTGACTGGACAGTTACTGTACGGTTTATTATAGATTATGACAGACAGCAAAGCAAGCAGAAAGGAGATGTTACGGGTGCATTTCTTACTGCTTTTGGCAGCAGCAGGATTAAAAACGCTTTTGTGCAGAGGGTTCGTATTAGGCACGGTGCTCCTGCTGTTTCGGGTAAAGGGCAGCCGCAGCTGTTTCGTCGGTTATCAGCGGCCTGATTCCTGAAGCAGCCGGATACCAGCATAGCTCAGAAACAGCCATACTGATTTTTATTGGCGGATTGATAATAACATGCTGTAAATGGCATAAGAAAGGAAAATCCTGTTTTTTAAGACGGTATGGGGAGATGAAAAAAACTATCCTTGAAAACAGAGAAAGGGAGAACAGGCGGGATGAGAGAACCGATTATATTAAGAGAATACCAGAAAACCGATCAGAAGGCACTGGAGAATGTGGTGCGGGAAGCGTGGAAATATGACTTTTTCTGCTCTCCTAAAACAGCAGCGAAAATGGCTGAAGTATATTTAAACAGCTGTCTTGCCAATCAGACCTTTACAAGGGTTGCAGAGATAGACGGCGTGCCTGCTGGCATTATCATGGGAAAAGATATCCAAAACCATAAGTGCCCCCTTGCCTTGCGTATAAGATGGTTAAAATCTGTCGTGTCGCTTTACATATCCAAAGAGGGGAGGGAGATCTCGAAAATATTTGAGTGCATACAGGGGATTGATAAAGAATTGCTTTCCTCCTGCAGTAAGGACTACAGAGGAGAGCTGGCATTTTTCGCTGTAAGCGGGAAATACCGCGGAAGAGGATTAGGGAGAAAATTATTCCAAACGGTGGTCGATTACATGCAGTCGAAAGGTATTTCTGAATTTTACCTGTTTACAGATACCAGCTGCAATTATCCCTTCTATGAACATTTAGGACTGACAAGACGCTGCGAGAAGAAACAGGCTATAGAGGTGAAAGGCGAAAAGAGCAATATGACTTTTTTTATCTATGATTGTCAAACAGGAGAAAAGGAGGAGAAAACCCGGACGATGCCGCCGGTTTCAAAGTCTCAGGACACTGCCTGCATGTCAGAATGAGTGGCAAAAGAAAAACCGCGCAGCCGCCAGGCAGCCGGGACAGGCACAGGAGGGCATTCCTGAAGTGAGTCCATTGTCAGGGAGGTGCAAGAGGATAATAAATGGAGATACGAGGCCAACGCTTATTTTTTGGCTGTGCGCTGTTCTGTGCCAAAGCAGGCTTTGCTTAAATAATAAGACAGCTCTGTTTAGAGAGTAAAAATACACAGGGAGGATTTGTTATGTTCAGAGAAATGCGCCGGAAAAGGCAGCTTCTTTCACAGGAAGATACTCAAAAAGTATTGTATCAGGGGACATCTGGAGTTTTGGCAGTATCAGGGGATAACGATTATCCCTATGCTGTTCCGCTCAGCTATGTGTATGACGGACAAAAAATTTATTTCCACAGTGCTAAAAGCGGACACAAATTAGATTCCATTTCCAAAAATCCGAAAGCGTCTTTTTGTGTGATTGACAAGGATCAGATTGTTCCGGAGGAGTACACAACATATTTCAGAAGCGTCATTGTTTTTGGAACAATTCGTATTCTTCAGGATGAAGCAGAAAAAAGAGAGGCGATTGAAAAACTGGCAGCTAAATATGCGCCAGACGATACAGAAGAGAATCGTAAGAGAGCGATTGAACGGGAATGGAAGCCATTATGTATGCTGGAAATGATACCAGAACATATATCTGGAAAAGAGGCGATTGAGTTAGTGGAACATCATAAATAGGCAACGAAATATTTTTATTGGCCCTTCGGGGCATAGGCATTGTGCAGCAGGCCTGTGTGACACAAAACGCAGGTCTATTTGCATGTACGCCGGCAGCGCACGTTCCCAATGGGTGCAGTCTCGAATCTGCACGGCAGGCTGAAAGAAAGGTCAGGAGTTATTCACAATAGAATACATATGGAAAAAACGGCCCGGAAGAACACTGTCCGATATGCCGGCTGTAAACCAAGAAAATGACGTCCTGAAAATACGGTATTTGAAGTGTGGGTGACTGCTATCCCGCGCAACAGCGGGTTGCTTGTGAAAGGCTGCCGCAAAGATTATAATAAATCATACCATAATCTTTAGGAGGAACAGGCATGGAAATACGAGACATTCTTAGAAATCTGCGCGAAAAAAATAATCTTACGCAAGAACAGCTGGCAGAGCGTGTACAAGTCACCAGACAGGCGATCAGCCGCTGGGAAACCGGTGAAACACAGCCAAATACAGACACATTAATATTGTTATCACGAATTTTTGACGTATCGATCAATACGCTTCTGGGTTCTCCGCGGCAGCTTGTCTGTCAATGCTGCGGAATGCCATTAAATGAAGACCGCCTGATAAGCCGTGAATCAGATGGGAGCTATAACGAAGATTACTGCAAATGGTGCTATGCTGATGGTGAGTTTGCTTATCAATCCAGAGAATCTTTGCTGGATTATCTGATTAAAAATATGACAAATCCAGATAACGCAGATGAGGAAACCAGACGTATTCAGTTTGACTCATACCTTTCACAGTTAAAACACTGGAAATAATTTTATTTTCACAGACTGCAGCCTGCAGCAAGGTCAGCCGATGCGAAAGCCGCCTGTAAGGACGTCTCAGGGTACTTTATCGTTCTACGACCACGGTAAGCAGGCACAAATCGTCATTTCCGGCGCAGTGCGTTCCG
>JAHZAR010000076.1:0-9141 GCA_019423835.1 Clostridiales bacterium
TTGAACAGAAAGCCTCCTGTCGTTTCCCCATAGAGGGGGCGGAGAATTTCCAGAATCATGTCCCGCTCCCCGCCATCCTCTCTGGTTTCTATCAGAAATACCGTCCTGGGAACCCTGCCGTCCAGGCGGAACCGTCTTGCCTGGTCATCCGCATCTTCCGGCAGGAGATGCCCGAGAACCACACGCTTTACAAAATTTTCCCTGTCAAACCTCTCTGTCCGGGAGCGGATTAACCCTGAAAGCTGGAGAGCTGCCAGGCGCAGACAGGTGAGAATATCACCCTTTCCCCGGCCTGCCAGAACGTATTCTGTCCTTCCTCTGTCGGCAACCCTTACAAAGTACAGCTCCCCAAAGCTCTGAAAATCGGCTCCTGAATCGGCAAACCGTTTTGCCCGTTCCATATCTTCCGGGCCGGGAGGGCAGGTGAACGCTGCCGCCTCCCCTTCCGGCCGGATCAGCATCAGCTCTATCCCTGCAATCTTCTTTATCTCTTCCAGTGTTGTTTGAAATGTGCTGTTTGAAGTCAACCTTTTCCTCCTGCCTGTATCTCAGTTTTGTTATCCATTTCGTTCTGCTATTCCAGCAGACTGCCCCGGCAACCGCCTCCTCTGACTGCCTCTGTATCCGGGCAGGTTATTCCGCTGTCAATGCTGTGGGCAATGAATCTGGCTCTCAGCCTTCTCTTTCTGCATATCGAACACCCTCCGGAGTCATTCAGATCTTCCGGGATAACAAATCGGATTCCCTTCACCTGAATATCGCAGCATTTTTTCCCATTCTGGGCCGGGATTGTAAAAATTTTCATTCCCCGCTCAGATTCCTCGCCGTTCATGCCGATCTCGGTAAGAATGGCTGCTACTGCAGTTCTCTTCCCCGGGCATACATTTTTGATGGTCGCATTCAGCTCAACAATTCTTCCAAGTCCCTCCTGGCAGATGCTTCCTAAATCTACCACTTCCACGTCCCGGCATCCCTCAATCGTGAAATCCACCGCTTCAGGGCAGTGATCCGGTCTTACCTCTCCGCAGCACTCTACATGGACGCATGGATTCGGGAAGGACACTTCATTTCCCTCCGCATCGGAATAGCTGATGCAGTGGTTGACGAATCTCTGGCCGCCTTCCTGGGATACATCTCTGATATAGAACTCCAGAACTGCTCCCTCACATTTGCGGCAGCCCAGACTGTCAATCTTCCACTGAAGTGTTGTCGTGTTGATCATGGTTGCCGTCCCCCTGGTAGGTGTTAAAATGCTTGTGATGGCAAAGCCGCTGTTTACCTCCTCATTAATCACAATCTTGGTAGCTCCGTGTCTGCACCCGTTCTTCATGAGACGTTCAAATGCCGTCCGGGCTTCGCCCAGCTCCCGAATCTCAATGATGTGGGAATCGGACGGGCCGGAAGCCCATGAGCGGAGTGCTTCCCGGTTCACGCCGTCAGGCGCGGCAATCCCCACACAGTAGACCGTAACGCCTGCCTGTCTGGCCTCGGCGGCCGCGCTGTCTGCCTGGCTCCGGAACGGTGTCTGACCGTCCGTAATCAGGAACAGAATTTTTTCTCCCGGCGATTTCATATCCAGCAGTTTCACCGCTGCCCGGATAGCCTCCGCCGGGTTGGAGTTGCCGCCGGCAGTCAGGCCCTCTGCGGCTCTTGCCGCCTGCTCCGCAACGGATGAAAGCATAGAGTTCACGGTCGCAGAATCAGAGAAGCTGATAAGTCCCACTCTCTTTTCTCCTGCAAACCCCTCTGACTGTGCAGACTCTCTTTCCAGAGCCTCAATAAAGGCCTTGACCCCCTTCTTCGCAGCCTCAAGAGCCGACCCTTCCATTTTTCCGGACCGGTCGATTGCAAACACAATATCATGAGCCCCCTTGCCGATACAGGGGCAGGCTGTCAATGACAGAGTTACCTTGACGGTTCCGCCGCACTCGATTCTTTCCTCATTCACCCTCTTGTTTGCATTTATAATTCCCATAAAAATATCCTCCTCATTCATCAAGCTGGTTCGTCCAGCTTTACCCTATACTATGAGCAAAGGGACAAAGAGGTGAATTATCATGGTACATGCTTAACCGCAAAAGAGGATACCGCCTCCCCGGCGGCATCCTCCCCCTGCGCTATGAGCCGCGCGCCTTCGGCGCGCCTCTCTGCCTGCGCTTTAATTAAAAATCGCGTTCTCTGTTTCGATGTCAAAGGCATGCAGCTTTTCTGTATCCATATACAGGTTAACACTGTCGCCCGGTTTTACGCGGACAGAAGGATTTACTCTCGCTGTCCAGGTTGCGCTGTCCATATCGAAATACAGGAAGGTCTCCGCTCCCAGCATCTCATATACACGGATGGTTGCATGGAGGCAGGCTTCCTTATTTGCGCGCTCAATGTCCGTATCGTCGTGAAGATCCTCCGGACGGATTCCCAAGGTAATCTTCTTTCCGATATAGCCCTTCTCCTTCAGCACAGCCGCCCTCTTTGCATCGAGGGTAATGCTCTGTCCGCAGAACTCCAGCACTACGCTGCCGCCGTTCTCCTTTACTTCTGCATCCACCATGTTCATCTGAGGTGCTCCGATGAAGCCTGCAACGAACTTGTTTCCCGGTCTGTCATAGAGATTCTCCGGCGTATCTACCTGCTGAACCACTCCGTCCTTCATGACAACGATTCTGGTTCCCAGTGTCATGGCCTCAGTCTGATCGTGTGTTACATAGATAATCGTCGTTCCCAGCTTCTGGTGAAGCTTGGAGATTTCGATACGCATCTGGCCTCTCAGCTTTGCGTCCAGGTTGGAGAGCGGCTCGTCCATCAGGAATACCTTCGGGTTTCTGACAATGGCACGTCCCATGGCAACACGCTGTCTCTGTCCTCCGGAGAGAGCCTTCGGCTTTCTGTCAAGAAGATGCTCCAGATCCAGGATTCTGGCTGCCTCATGCACCTTTTTGTCAATCTCCTCCTTTGACACCTTCCGGATCTTCAGTCCGAATGCCATGTTGTCATACACGGTCATATGAGGATAAAGAGCATAGTTCTGGAATACCATGGCGATATCTCTGTCCTTCGGCTCCACATCATTCATGCGCTTGCCGTCGATGTACAGATCTCCCGCAGAAATGTCCTCAAGCCCTGCAATCATTCGAAGAGTCGTGGACTTTCCGCAGCCGGACGGACCTACGAAAATGATAAACTCCTTATCTCCAATCTCAAGATTAAAATCCTTTACAGCCTCGAAGCCGTTGGGATATTTTTTGCAGATGTGCTCTAACTTAACTGTTGACATACCATTTCTCCTTTTCTGTCTTATTATAAATTCAGGCCGCTGTCTTATCTGTTCCTGCTGGTCACAGTATACAGGATTACAGCTTTCTTTTCCATGTCGCAGTCCACAAAATCTGACCGTCTTTTTCGTCATTTTGACGTTGCGCTCCCGGCTGTCACTCTTTTTCAGGCAAAATGACGAAAATGCTCTGTCCCCGTCCTGGGACAGCTTTATTTTTTCGTTATAACAACGAATCTGTTCCCTTTCCTTCGCTCTCCAGGCAGCGCACACTCTCCCGGATCATCAGCCGGGCCGGCAGCGTGATCTGCATGGGCAGCTCCCGCTTGGTAAAAATCCGGTCGCTCACAGCCGCATGGTCGTCAGAGGCGGAACCATATATTTAGCTGTCGGAATGTCATTGAAGCCGACCACGCTGTAATCCTCCGGGCAGCGTTTTCCAGCCTGGCTGATCGCATTCAGGCAGCCGATAGCCAGGGAGTCATTTGCCACAAAAACGGCAGTAGGAGGATCCGGAAGCTCCATCAGCTCATTCATGAAGTGGAAGCCCATTCTTGAGGTAAACGTTCCAATCCTCTCATAGTCTGCCCGGTAAAGTCCCTTCTCCTCCATAAACAGCCGGTATTCCAGGGTTCTCTTGTCAGGATTTTCCTCCAGTCCTGTCCCTTCCGTGTCATTGCCCCCGATAAAACCAATCTTCCTGTGTCCGCAGTCCCAGAGGTAGTCCAGGATCCTTCTCGCTTCCCTTCGGAGCTCAAAGGCAATGGAATCATACCTCATATTGTCCGGGTTGCTGTCCACGAAGACAATAGGGAGACCCAGGGCATCGATCCGCCGGATCTCCTCCTCCTCAAAGGTGCCCAGGCAAAGCACTCCGTCAAACCCTGTCTGACGGAAGTCATCGCCCCTTGAAACACTTGTGAGCTTATAGCCCAGCTTCGCAGCCCGCCGCTCTATGGCGATACGCACAGAGATGTAGTAGGGATCCTCTACTTCCCCCTCCAGCGAATAGTAGTTGATCAGAAGAATGGACAGCTTTTTTTTGCGCTTCTTCTGATTTTTGCTTCTGTACTCCAGCTCCTCCGCCGTCTCAAATATTCTCTTTTTTGTCGCCGCATTCACGCTCAGAGTTTCATCATAATTCAGCACTCTTGAAACTGTGCTGATGGAAACCTGCGCTTTCTCTGCTATATCCCTGATCGTTGCCATATGTAGTTCATCGCTTCCTTAAGATATTTATTTTTCCGCTTTCAGCAGGCGTGTTTTGAACCAGAGTACAGCTTTGCTCTAACAGTATCTGGTGAATGCCAGCTTCTCGGCCTCCTGCTCTGAAGCGGCCAGAATGGAGAATCCCATGGAGAAATCTTCAATTCCCGTCTTACAGCTGTCTGTCTGTTCCTGTCCGCAGGAATTGCTTCCCAGACCGGAGTGTCTGTAGTCGAGATGGATGATCACCGCATCCTCCCGCCTGATCTCGCAGGGATGAGCTGCATTTCTCAGCGCCTCTGTAGTATAATCGTGTACGTTGATGCCAAAGCTCTCGCGGGCTTTAATGAGAATTCCGCTCTCCTTTCCTGACAGAGCAAGCCATCTGACATCCTCCCGGTGTCCATTCTCCTGAGGCTTTACATAATTGGTATGCATTCCCTCTACCGTTGTCCTGTAAACTCCCATCACAGCCGCCTGTCTGGAATCACAGTAATTTTCTCCGGGGCCCATTCCATACCAGGAAACCCTGTCGAAATCCCTGTTTACTGCAAGCTCCACACCGATGCGGGGCAGGAATTCCGGCTCGAACTCCGGATTGCGGACAGCCTTTCCGTTCAGGCTCACATCCAGGCTTCCGTCCCCGTACACGGTGTAGACATAGGCAAGCCTGAAGCCCCAGGCCTGGTTGTAGCAGCCGAAATATTTCTGAATGTAGATCTCAGCCCTTCCTTCCATTTCCCTGACGGTCATGTACTCCAGCTCCTCCATTCCTCTGGAGATGAAGTATTTATTTTTCCAGTCGTCCACCTTGTACATATCGTTGTCAATGTCTGCCCTGTCTACCGTGAGAGAAGGACCTCTGAGCAGAAGCTCCTTCCCGCCCCGCTTCATGGAAGTAAGACTTCCGTGGACTTTATCAAATACGAACTCTGTTCCCGTGCACTCTGCCGTAACTGCTGTGTCGGTCTGAGATACGCGGACAGCCCCTGCCATTCTTGGCGTGCATACGGTTCTCTTCTCCGGCAGTGCAAACTGGTACACGCCCATCTCGTGGCCCGCAGGCGCATAGGAAGTGGCCTCCTTCTCCCTGACACAGATATTTAAATAATAATCTCTGTTGTCCTTCAGGTCAAGGCTGGTGTGAGGAATCACCACAATTTCTTCTTCTCCCGGCTTTGTCCTGAGTCCGTCAACCGTAAACTGGGCCAGAGTATCCGTCCCGTCTGTCACAGTGCAGTCCAGGCGGATTCCCTCCAGGGTCTTGAAGTCATAGTAGTTTTTCACTGCATAGAGATCTCCGGAATCTCCCAGCTTTTTAATGGATACCGGGCAGATGACCTGCTTGTACTCCACAAGTCCCGGTGACGGCGTGCGGTCAGGCATCAGAAGGCCGTCGATGCAGAAGTTTCCGTTGGTCGGGAAATCTCCGTAATTTCCGCCGTATTTATAGGTAACGGTTCCGTTTTCATCCACCGTTTTAATTCCATGGTCGTACCACTCCCAGATAAAGCCTCCCTGAAGCCTGTCGTAGGTGCGGTAAAGCTCCTGGTAATCGGCAAGGCATCCGGGGCCATTTCCCATGGCGTGGCTGTACTCGCAGTGGACATGGGGACGGTTGTGCTTGATCTTCGTCTCCCCGATCTCCTTTAATCCCTTGAGCCTTGTGTACATAGTAGAGTAGACATCTGTGATCTCTGCCTCAAAATCGCCCTCATAGTGAATCAGGCGGGAAGAATCCATGGCGCGGACAGCCTCCGCCTCCTTCTTAAAGTTCACGCCGAAGCAGGACTCATTTCCCAGAGACCACATAATAATGGACGGATGGTTGTAGTCCCTGGCTACCATGCGCACAGCTCTGTCCACGTAGGCTGTCTCCCACTCCGGATTATCGGTGATCCTGTCGTACACATGAGCCCACTCAAAACCATGGCATTCCAGATCCGCCTCATCGATCACGTACAGTCCGTACTCGTCGCAGTAATCGTAGATCGCCTCGATGGACGGATAGTGAGAAAACCGCACTGCATTGATATTATGCTGTTTCATCAGGATAATGTCCTGTCTCATCACTTCAGGATCCACCGTTCTTCCGCCCTCCGGGGAATAATCGTGATGGTTGACTCCATTGATGAGGATTGCCTTTCCATTGACGGTAAACACATTTCCCTTTACCTCAATCCGTCTGAAGCCTGTGCGGATGCTGACTCTGTGCTCCTGCTGCCCGTCTTTGAGAGAGAGATTCAGGGTATAGAGATAAGGCGTTTCCGCTGTCCATGTATGTACGTTCTCAAGCTCCGCTGAAATCTTTACTTCTCCTGCGGCGGGCACGCTGCCGGCTGCCGCCTCTTTTCCTTCCCGGTCCGTCAGGCTCCACTCGAGAATCCCTGACTCACTGGAAAGGCGGACAGCCGCTTCCAGACAGCCCTTTGTATAAGTATCGTCCAGATCTGCGTGAATGCGGCAGTCCTCAATTCTGTGTACCGGCACATTGATCAGCGATACATTCCGGTAGATTCCGCTGAACCACCACATATCCTGATCCTCCAGATAGGTTCCGTCGGACCACTTGTACACGCGCACTGCCACATGGTTTTCTCCCTCTTTAATATGGGAAGAGATATCAAACTCAGCCGGAAGGCGCGATACCTTGCTGTAACCAACATGGACTCCATTTACCCACACATCATAGGCGCTGTCCACTCCCTCAAAGCGCAGAATTGTCTGATTCTCCAGCCACTCCCTGGAAATCTCAAAGTTCCTCTTGTAGATTCCCGTCGGGTTCTCCGTCGGGACATAGGGCGGGGTCAGAGGGAAAAGATACAGCACGTCTGTATAGTGCATGTGATCGTATCCCTTTAACTGCCAGCAGGACGGAACTTCAATCGAATCCCAGTCCGCTGTGTCGTAGTCCCCTCTCTCAAATCCCTGGGGGCTGTACTCCGGCGCGGTCAGATATTTGAACGCCCAGCTTCCATTTAAGGAAACGCGTTCCGCGGAGTCAGTAAAGAAAGAGGCACGGGCCTTAAGGCGCCCGATCCCCGTCAGCGTCTGATCCTCCCACCGTTTCTTTGCTCTCATCTGCATAACATTCATACCTCCTGATTCAGCATTTTTCCTCACCGTATCGGTGCGTATCTGAGTTCTGCCGCCATACAGTTCTATCACCGGAACCGGCAATTTTTACTAAATGGCATGTTTTTTGCTTGTTAATTATGTTGCTTTTTTGAATTCATTATATAGTTATTTTTAGTAAAAGTCAAACATTTTACTTATATTTTTTACTATATTTTTTTACAAAACCTATTGACTTTTTATATAATAAGGCTTATTATTTACTTACTTTTAGTGATTTTAGATAAATCACATTTCGATGAATCATCTTTGAGCAATCAAACGATGGTAATGTTCATTAGTAAAACTTAGGAGGTAGCATGTATGAAAAAAATGAAACTGATTGCATCTGCAACAGCACTCTCCATGATCGCGGCTCTTTCTCTCACAGGCTGCGGCGGCGGAGGCGGCAGCAAGGAGGCTGAAAGCGACAACACAATCACCGTATGGGCATGGGATGTGGCCTTAAAGCAGCTTCAGGCTTCTGCTGAGAAATTCCAGGAGACACATCCGGATGTTCAGTTCCAGTTTGAGGAGATGGGAACCGAGCAGGTGTACACGAAGCTGGCAACCACTCTTTCCACTGGCAAGGGACTGGCAGATATCGTCTACCTTGAGGGAGAGCAGGTAAGCGGATTCGCTTCCAAATATCCTGACGGATTCTCAGATTTAAGCGACATCGTGAATCCAGATGATTTCCTCCCTGTAAAAATGGGTGAAGTTACTGTCAATGACAAAATCGTCGGAATGCCGTGGGATGCGGGCCCTGTTGCCCTCTTCTACAGAAGAGACTATTTTGAGCAGGCCGGCGTAAATCCTGAGGATATCAAGACCTGGGATGATTTCATCGAGGCTGGTAAGAAAGTGACTGAGACCTGCAAAACACCTTCCGGAGAGCCTGTTAAGATGCTTCCCATCGCACCGAACGGTTCCAACTTCTGGAAACTTCTTTTAACAGAAAAGGGAGCTGGCTATTTCGATGCGGAGGGCAACACAGCCGTAAATTCCCCTGAGGCCCTTGAGTGCATGGAAATGGCAAAGAAAATTTACGATTCCGGTATCGCCTTAAATTATACAGACTGGGCTGAGTATGAGGGCGTCGTTGTTAATGAAAGCGTTGCCACCATTCCAGAGGCTGTGTGGATGATGGGTACCATCAAGGACAAGGGACCTGAGCAGTCCGGCAAGTGGGGCGTTATCAGCCTTCCTGTATTCCCGGGAGATGAGCCGACCGGTTCCACAAACGGAGGCGGAGACTTAATGGTTCCGTCAGCTTCCCCAAATGCAGATATTGCAAAAGAGTTTATCAAGTTTGCCATGACAGATTCAGAGCTTCTCGTAGACGGCTTTGTAAACTACGGATTATTCCCTGCTTACATTCCTGTTTATGAGGATCCTGCATTCAGCGAGACAGATGAGTTCTTCGGCGGACAGAATATCTACGAAATCTTCATCGAGCTCGGAAAGAAGGTTCCTGCAGTCAACTATACAGAAAACTATAATGAGGCTATGAAGGCCGCAGGTTCTGCATGTGCAAAGGTATATCTGGAGGG
>JAHZAR010000076.1:9191-13474 GCA_019423835.1 Clostridiales bacterium
CGCAAAAAAACAAAGTTTTTTCCCTATGGAATGCTGTTGCCTACCGTTATTATTTTCGGACTTTTCATGATTTATCCGATTATATACTCCTTCTATCTTAGCTTTATGGAGTTTTCGGGCGGTACATACACCTTCATAGGACTCGGAAATTATATTGAACTTTTTAAGGATCCTGTATTTTACAAATCTCTGTTTAATACATTTTTCTACTTGATTATTCAGGTTCCGGTTATGATTAGCCTCGCACTTCTGCTCGCTGTTCTCATCGAGCAGAAGTTTATCCGGGGAAGAGGTTTCTTCAGGATGGCTACGTTCCTTCCTACCATCACTTCTCTGGTAGCTTACGCATTGGTGTTTAAGGTTCTGTTTAACACGGATCATGGTTTAATCAACTATGTAATTGAGTTTTTCGGCGGCGGAAAAGTTCAGTGGGTTTACTCTGCATGGCCGGCAAGAGCTTCCATTATCATCTCCATCACCTGGAGATGGGTGGGATATAATATGATTATCCTGCTTGCAGGCATTCAGGCAATTCCGACGGAAATGTACGAGTATGCTTCGCTGGACGGTGCAAACTTCTGGCAGCAGCTTCGCTATATTACCATTCCCGCAATCAAGCCGATCATTTTGTTTACTACCATTACATCCACAATCGGTACTTTACAGCTCTTCGATGAGCCGTATATCCTGACACAGGGAGGTCCCAACTATGCAACCATTACATTAGGAGAGTATCTCTATGACAATGGATTCAAATTCCTGAAGTTTGGCTTTGCTTCCGCTCTCGGATATGTCATGGTTATCATTATCGGCCTTCTGTCCTGGCTGCAGTTCCGAATGAATAAGGAGGATTGACATGATTAAAAAATTATCGATTTATATCTTTTTAATAGTGGCAGCCTTCCTTTCCCTGTTTCCGTTTTACTTTATGTTTGTGAGCGGCACAAATACGAACCAGGAAATTCTGGCTGCACCGCCTAAGCTTTTTCCAGGCACGATGCTCGCCCATAACTTTTCCATCCTGATTGAAAAGATGGATATTTTCCGGGTGGCTTTTAACACGATTTTTATATCTGTCATCTTTACACTGCTTGCCCTGATTCTCTACTCTTCTGCCGGATATGTTCTTGCGAAGTTTGACTTCAGGGGCAAGGGACTGATTTTCGGCTTCATCATGGTTTCTATGATGATTCCGCCGCAGGTTATGTACGTTCCGCTGTTCCAGCTGTTCGTTTCTGTCAATATGACAAATACCTATGCGGCTGTCATCCTGCCTGCTCTGGCCAATGCCTTCGGTATTTTCCTGATGCGGCAGAATATGATGAACTTCCCCACTGCTCTGGTGGAGGCAGCCAGAATCGACGGCTACAGTGAATTCGGCATCTTCTGCCGAATCGTGCTTCCAAACGTGAAACCGGCCTTAAGTGCTCTGGTTATCTATATGTTTACAAGCATGTGGAACAACTTCATGTGGCCGTTAATCGTACTCGAGACAAAAGATATGTACAACTTCCCGGTTGCTCTGGCAGTTCTTGACGGAAACCCCACCAACAAGGATTTCGCAGTCATCCTGCTTGCAACTGCTATCGCTACCCTGCCGATTCTGTTTATCTTCATGGTATTCCAGAAACAGTTCGTGGCAGGTGTTATGGGCGGAGCTGTCAAAGAATAAGGGATTAAGAAAAAGACAGGATATTTTGTTCCAGAAAAGTCACAAAATATCCTGTCTTTTTCTTGTGGGGGAGTACCAAGTACGAAGGCGGACAGACGCCGGGATACTCTCTTGGGCGGAAATCTTTTCTCTTTACAGCCCGCCCAGCCCCTTCCCCCAGAAAAAAAGAGAAGTTTTATTGTGACTTCGCTGGAACAATAAAACTTCTCTTTTTTTCTCACTACATTTCTTCCAGAAGACCGGCAATCAGGCTGATGCAGCCTTCCACATCCTTCTCATCTGCGACCTCAGACGGGGAATGCATATAGCGCAGAGGAATGGACACCAGAAGGGTCGGGGTACCTCCGTTTTCAAAGTGGATTTTATCGGCGTCTGTATAGCTTAAACGGCTGGCCACCTCATACTGAACAGGGATTCCTCTCCTGTCTGCTATCTCCTGAGCCCTGCGGTTAAGAACCTCCGGAACGATCGGGCTGTGGCACAGCACCGGTCCTGCCCCGAGTCTCACTGCTCCCGCGTCCTTCTCGGTATAGCCGAATGGATAATCCGTACAGTAGGTCACATCTACCACAATGGCCAGATCCGGCTTCACCCTTCCAGCAGTAAAGTAGGCGCCGTTTTTCGTCGTCTCCTCTCCCGCTGTGGCAGCACAGTAGAGCCCGTTTTGAGCTCCTGCCGCCCTGGCCCGCTTGAAGGCCTCCATGATAATGAATACGCCCAGACGGTCATCCAGCGCCCGGCCTGCAAACCTGCCTCCGGAGAGCTTCTCAAACCCAGAGTCAAAGGTTACAGTATCGCCGGGCCGCACAAGCTCCAGAGCCTCTTTCTTAGAGCCGGCTCCTATATCAATGGCCAGATCTGTCACATTCAGCTTTTCTTTTCTGCACAGCTCCCTCGCTCCATTTACAACGCCCTTCACAATGCCGTTCTCTGTGTGGATCTGGACTCTGTGTCCCGGATAAGTCTGGGCAATCACACCTCCCCTGTCGATCGCATATAAGTACCCGTCTTCATCGGCCGCCGTGATCACAAGGCCGATCTCGTCCAGGTGGGCTGTCACCAGGATTTTTTTCTCTGCCTGTGGATTGAGCACTGCGATGGTATCATCTAAAATGTCTGTGATTACCTCGTCTGCACAGGCCTCCATCTCCTTCCTGATTACCCGGCTTCCCAGGCTGATCGAGCCCGAAACAGTCACAGCATCCAAAAGTTCCTTTAAAAATACTTCGTTTTCCATTACTCCTCCTCCTGCTTTCTGTCATCAGCAGATTTCTTTTGTCTGTCAGCGTTCTCCCAGTCCGCTCTGCCCTGTTTTCCCCGCCTGTCCTGACAGCTGCGGCCGGACAGCAGGTTCTGCCTCTCTGATCTTATCTGCCCCTTTCCGGAATGTCAATAGAGACCAGAGGACTTGTTTTTTGCCTGATACCCTTCTCCCCATGTCCACATGGCTTCCAGAATCGGCTTCAGACTGCGGCCCAGCTCAGTCAGGCTGTATTCCACCCGCGGCGGTACTTCTGCGTAGACGCGGCGGCTCACCAGGCCTTTTTCCTCCATATCGCGCAGCTGCGCAGTCAGCACCTTCTGGGATACACTGCCAATGGATTTCTTCAATTCCCCAAACCGTTTTGTGCCAGGCATTAAATCCCGCAGAATGAGAACCTTCCATTTGTCTCCGATCAGCATGAGTGTCGTCTCCACCGGACAGGCCGGCAGGCTCTTTGCTGTCTGCATTTTACCACTTCCCTTCAATAGTTTCTTTCTAGTAACTACAGCACAAAAAAGTGCTTACTTTACGAAAGAGACTTATGGATTTATTATAATCTTGCAGATTGAAAATTGCAATCACAAAAAAACACAAACCACAGGAGGTATTCATTATGAATGAAGTTGTAACATTTCTGCAGGAAAATCCCGTACAGTATCTTGCCACCGTCGGCCGTGACGGAAAGGCAAAATGCCGCCCCTTTATGTTCTCAGGGGAGCTGGACGGAAAACTCTGGTTCTGTACGAACAGCACCAAAGACGTCTACAAGGATATGCAGGCGAATCCAAATATTGAAGTTTCCGTTTCCAGCCCCTCTTACGCATGGATTCGTCTGAACGGCGAAGCCGTATTTGAGGACAGCATGGCTGCCAAGGAGATGTGCATTCAGAATCCTATTGTCAGGAGCCAGTATGGCGAGGCATCTAATCCCATCTTTGAGGTATTTTACCTCCGGAACGCTCATGCGGTGATTGCCGATTTCTCCGGCAACCCGCCCAGGGAATATCACCTGTAATCTGAATTTTTCAGGTTTCCTCGGAGCCGCCCTTCCCCTAAAGCAATTTTCTGGCTTCCTGCATCCACGACCGCATCCACTCCAAAGAGGATGATGCAGCGGGGAAGGGCGTGGCCTGCATTGACATTGTACACCACCGGAAGAAGCGGATTATCTATACATTCAGCCAGAATCCGCGTACCGTCCCCCTCGCCGAACATGTCAGATATCGTATCAAGACATCCTCCTGGAATTTTTCCTGAAAAACAGCGCTTCCCTGCAGCATCTCAAATCCTCTGCCGGGATGCTGCTTTAATCGGACTCCTGTCTGATCCTCCCCCAAATCTGTTCTG
>JAHZAR010000077.1:0-11401 GCA_019423835.1 Clostridiales bacterium
TTGTCTGTATCTTCATCGCGGCGGATTGCGCTCATATCTGTGTAGAGTCCCTCGCCGACTCCAAACCCATACTGCTTCAGAGCCATTCTCTTCCACTTGGCAAGGGAATGGACAATCTCAGCCGTCCTGTCGTTCTGTTCCTTGATTCCAAAGGAAACGGGGCGCTCCACGCCGTTCAGATTGTCATTGAGTCCCGATTCAGGCAGTACAAACAGCGGCGCGGACACGCGCGTTAAATTTAACTGCTTCGCAAGCTCCCTCTGGAAAAAATCCTTGATAATCTTGATAGCCACCTGTGTTTCCCGCAGACCGATGGCAGGTTCGTAATTCTCTGGTACTATTAAGTGCTCCATGCTGTATTCCCCTCACGTCTTTTATTTTCCCAGACAGCACTGCTGCTGTATGGATGTCGGCGCTTCCGGCGTCATTCAGGATGACTGCAGATTCTCTCCTGCCTTTCATCCCGATTCCGCAAACCGGAAATTTGACCTGTTTGACAATCAATTATATCACTGGTCTATTGTTTTGGGAATACACTACTTTTCCTAATTTTAATGAATTTTTTTGTCTTTTCTGCATCTGCGGAGCTCATCCCCCTCGGCTGTCTGTACCTTTTATTCCTTAAAAAGGCCGAGCCGGATGCAGGCATTCCAGATTCCATCCTGTTCAATAGGGTCCGTCACCAGATCTGCGCATTCCTTCAGCTCCTCTATGGCATTTCCCATAGCCACTCCCGTGCCGGCCTCCCGAATCACCTCGATGTCATTCATGCTGTCGCCGAACGCAACGGTATCGCTCAGCTCTGTATCCTCCCCAAAATATTTTGCCAGACATCTGAGACCGTCTGCCTTGGAGTACCCCTTTTCAATCACATCCGCCCCGTGCTTTCCGGCAAACAGGGGAAGCCGAAGCTGCGGAAATCTTGATTCAATCTGCTGCGCCTGCCCCTCATCTCCCACAAAGGCCAGAGTCCGTACCTTCATCTCCAGGAGCTTCCAGGGATCGCAGAATCTTCTCCCGGTGATTCCCCACAGTCTTTTGTCGCTCTCCTCCACCACCTCCGGGTGAATATAGTAGTCCTCGCTGCCCACTGTCACCCCCACGGCAAAACCGCAGTTATCGCAGTAGGTAAGAAGTTCTTTTAGAAGCCCTTTGTCAAACTCATGCTCATAGAGCAGTTTTTTGCCCACCGTCACCTTTGTGCCGTTTAAATGTACGATCGCATCCGGATTTACAATATCCCGGAATTTTGAGCTGTAGTAGTTGTCCATGTCCCTGCCTGTGGCCAGCACTATTTTGTGCTTTTCCCTCAGCCGCCCGATTGCCCGCAGGGCGCTGGGCGTGATCTCCCCTGTCTTATGGTCCAAAAGCGTCATGTCCAAATCGAAGCTAATCATTCTGTGTCTTCCTCCTGAGGTAATTCTTATCTTTCAATGCTGTTTCCGGCTTTTTTGCGGAATGCTTTTTTTCTGGTGCTTCCTGGGCAGCCTGGGCCTGTTCCTGCTTCCCGGCCATCCAGGCAGAGTTTCCTCCGCTTTCAGGTGCTTTTTCTTCTATTATAGCATAGACTGGCTTTCCCGTATATTTTATTTGCGCCGCTTTCCACCGTCTTTTTACAGACCCGTTTTCTCATTTCTTCAGAAAGGAATTGTTTAAATTTACTATTTTTTTCAAAAAAATAAAAATAGGGGCTTCCCTTTTTTTATTTTTGTGGTATAATGAGTAAAGATTTCCAATCGGGGTATGGCGTAGCTTGGTAGCGCGCTCGGCTGGGGGCCGAGAGGTCGCAGGTTCAAATCCTGTTGCCCCGATTATCTTTTAACAGGGAGAAAGAGTTTCCGTCAGCTTTGCTGCCGGAGGCTCTTTTTTTATTCTATCAGGAAAAATCTTGCTGTGTACCGTATGAGGATGCCGGTCTCTGTCGGGCAGAAACGTTCCGCTGCGAATGCGCACTCTGCCCGCAGCTGCTTTTTCGGTTCGTTTCAGAGTCTCATCCTGCCCAATTTCAAGTTTTGCTTAACAATGTCCCCTTTCTGTTTTATAATACAGAAGATATGGGGATCCGTGCGGCCACACAGAGGAAGTCCCAACTCCCTTCCCTGCCGCAAAAGACGCCGGCTCTCTCTATCATCTTACCCGGCTGTTCTGTCTGGCTTCTGAAACTTCAGACAGCCGGCCCGGTACACTGACCGGGAACGTGCCTGAGTTTTTTTAATGATTTTGTCACTGAAAAGGAGAATCTTATGATGACTGAACAAAGAATTGATGAACTTGTTGAGAAGGCTACAGAGCTCCACCGGATGGGCTATAACTGTGCTCAGTCCGTTGTCTGCGCCCTCAGCGAGGTGGTAGGAGCCGATGAGAATGTCTGTTTCCGGCTGATGGAAGGTTTTGGCCTCGGCATGGGACAAATGCGCGAAACCTGCGGGGCTGTATCCGGGGCCGTAGCTGCTCTGGGCTTTTTGAACAGCATTGGGAGCCAGAGTCCTACCACCAAGGCTTCTACCTACGGTCTTGTAAGGCAGGTGGGGGAGCAGTTTCTTCAGAAGAACGGTTCCACGGTCTGCAGCGAACTCAAGGGACTGACCGGCGGCGGAGTGCTGAGAAGCTGTCCCGGCTGCATTGAGGATGGCATCAGAATTGCCTGCAGCCTGATGAAAGATTCAGACAGCCAGCCGTAAGCGTTGCGGGAAACAGAAGGCTTTTTCCTCACACCTTCAGAAACCGGCGGAATACACACAGGCAGAGGCCCCATACAGATACCTTTAAGATTGCCTTTGCCTCCGGAAGCATGATATTAAGAAAGCGTTCCGTTCCGGCAGGCAGCGCCTGCCCGTCCAGAAACAGTCCTGCCCTGGGCGCTGCCCAGGAAATGGCAGCCAGCAGAAGGAAGCCAGTGAATCCTCTTCCCAGATCCGCACTGACTACCTTATCCCCTGATGCGAAATGACGTTTTGTCATAATCCAAAGTGCAGAAAAGCAGGTGAAGAAGAGGTAGCCTCCCGACAGTGCCAGATAGCCTGCCAGACTGATATTTCTTTCTGTAATCAGCACTTTTACGGAGCCAAGCCCCTCTCTCCCTGTCCAGAGTGCAGGAAAAGCCCGAAAGGCCAGCCAGAGCATGATCAGTGCGCAAAACAGCTGTGAGGCCCTGGAGACGAGCTTTGCAAGCCCTCCCGGCAGATGAAGTCTGGGGAGGGAGAGGGAGGGTGCCTTTGCCTTCTTCTTTTTGCCCTTTTCAGGCGTCCTTCCATATCTCTCCGGCTTTTTTCGGCTCTCCTCCCGTTCCTGCCTGTCCTGTTCACTTCTGGCTCTGCTCCGTCCTCTTCTCCGTCCAGAAACGGTTCCTGGCTGCTGCCCGCTTTTTACCGGACGGCAATATTCTCTGTCCCGGCCCGGATACCGGCTTCTCTCCTGGGCGCTCTTCTCTCTTTCCTCCTTTTTTCTTTCGGCTATTCCATAGTCTTCCCCTCTGCGGTGGAAACTGTCACCTGAAAAAGAGCCGTTTCTCCAGCTATTTTCTTTCTGTTCCAGTCCGGCTTCCCGGATTTCTTCTTCCTTTTCTCCCGAAACCAGGTATATTTTGCAGTAGCTGCAGTAATTTCCTTCTATTTTTCTTCTGCACTTCGGACAAATCATGATTTTCTCCTGTAACTCTCCCTCTTCTCAAATTTTACTCGTTTTCCGCTATACCTTATCACAGAATTGTGAAAATTCGGAGTCCTTTCCCTTAGTTTTTCCTTACGTCTTTTCTACTGCTCACTCTGCTCCGGGCTGTTCAGAATCTCCACCAGCTCTCCCGGGGTCATGTTTCTCTCCTCCATAATTTCTACAATCTGCCGAAGCTCTTCCTCCTTTTTCTGCCTCAAAAGCTCCTTTTCCTGCTGTCTCAGTTCCTTCAGCTGAGCCTCCTGGGCAGAAATGGCCGTTCTCAGTTCCTCCAGCTTTTCTGTACATGTTTTTCTTCTTCCTCTTGGCATAATCTTCTTTCTCCTTTTCCATTTCAATCTGTTTCCGGCAGTATGCCTGCCTGTCAGATCCCCGCCCATCCCTCTGCTTCATGTTTCAGACACAGTCTGAAACAGAGGAAGAGACGGATCGCGAATATTAATATATATGTACAGAACTGCTGAAATAGAACAGCACAGATGGGGAATCCCCTTCCAGATCCCCCTCTTAGCGCAAAGCTGAAACGGCAGTCCCGCAGTCTCTGTTTTTCTCTCCTCCTGTAACCAGCTCTATGAAGCCCTTCATCGGAGCCGAAAGGTATCTGCCTCTCGGAATCGCCAGATGGTTTTCATTGCGAAGCTCAATTCCCTCTATTTCAAAGGTGACCAGACTGCCGTTTTTCAGAAACGCTTCCGCCATTCTATCTGGGAGAAAGGTAATCCCGAATCCTGCCACTGCAGCGCTGATGAGTGACTGGGAGTTGACGCTCACCCAGGATGCCGAAAGCTCCAGGTCCTTCTGAAGCATTGCACCGTCCAATACATCCCGGATCGCACTCCCCTTTTCCCGGAGGAGCAGATTTTCTCCTGACAGGGCTTTGGCAGGGAGTACCAGACGTTTCTCTTTTTGTCCCGCTTTCTCCCTGTCTCTGTCTGCCTTTTCGCCTGCAGCCGGCCGCAGCCGTTCCTCCATATATTTTCTGGAACAGAGAGGGATCACACGGTATGAGGAAAAAGGAATACTTTCAAACTTCTCCTGATAGGATGCCCCCTCAATCAGAGCCAGATCGATTTCATTGTCCTCCAGACATCCGGCGATGGAGCGGGCACTGTCCACTGTCACCCTGACCTGGGTGCTCCCATAAGCATCCGTAAACTGCCTGATCAGCTCCGGCAGCCAGAAGTTGGCAATCGTTATGCTGGAACCAATCCGAAGCGCCAGGCGGTGTTCCAGATCTTTCATGCTTTTTTCCAGTTCTCCGTACGCCTCCAGCACAGAACAGGCCTTTTCGTAGATCAGTTCCCCCCTTCTGTTCAGTCGGATCTTTCTTCCGACACGATCAAAAAGCGGCATCCCGGTCTGCTCTTCCAGCTCTGCAACTGCATGGGATACGGCGGGCTGAGTCATAAACAGCTTTCCCGCTGCCCCTGTGATGCTTTCCTCCTCACAGACGGTTTTGAATATAAAAAGATGGCGGATCGTCATGGGAATCCTCTCCTTCCGCGTTTCAGCTATATATTACTTTTTAGTTATTAATATAATAAAATTATATAATTTTACTTATGTATTTTCAAGCACTATAATAGGGAGGTCTGACGGGAAGCGCTGGAGCCGGCCAAAGAGCAGCGCCGGCGGATCCGGTTTTATTTTTCCTTCAGGCAATAAAACAGAAAGAGAGGGGCCTGTCATGGCTGGCGGAAAACGGAAACAGCTTGTATGGCTGTTTTGCATAAACCTGTTCATCAGTTCATTCACCTTTGGCGGCGGATATGTAGTAATTCCCATGATCCGCAAATATTTTGTCCAGAAAAAGAAATATCTTACCGAGGAAGAGGTTATGGAGCTGGCTGCCATCTCCCAGTCCTCCCCGGGCGCGATTGCTGTAAATCTCTCGGCTCTGGCCGGGTACAAGACAGCCGGAATGGCTGGAGCCGTCATAAGCTGTATCGCCGCTGTCCTCCCGGCTCTGGTAATTCTGTCTGTGATCTCTGCCTGGTATGCGGCATTCTCTCAAAATCAGCTGGTGGGTGCCGTGCTGAAAGGGATGGAGGCTGGTGTAGCCGCTTTGATCGTGGATTTGCTTATCGATATGGTACGGATGGTTCTGCAGGAAAAATCACTGCTTCTCACCGCTATGATCCCAGCCGCCTTCATCGGCAGCTTTTTCCTGAATATCAATGTGGCCGTTATCCTGATTCTCTGCTGTATTATCTGTATCGGAACCGTCTGGCTGAAAAAGCACTTCGGATACAGGCAGGAAAGCGGCACAGAAGATTAGCTATTGGAGGATAAAATGAATACGATATTAGAGCTTCTTGCAGATTTTCTTCAGATCGGACTGTTCAGCATAGGCGGCGGATATGCGGTTATCCCTCTCATCCAGGAGCATGTGGTTGTGGTCAGAGGCTGGCTTTCCCTTCAGGAATTTACAGACATAATCACCATTTCCCAGATGACGCCCGGTCCTTTAGCCGTCAATACCTCCACCTTCGTAGGGCTGCAGGTAGGCGGAATCCCAGGAGCCGTCACAGCGACTCTGGGATGCGTGTTTTCCGGCTTCGTGGTATCTCTGATACTCTGCCGTTTTTTTGACCGCTATAAAAAATCAGAATATGGACTGAGACTGTTGAGAGGGCTGAAGGCAGCATCCGTGGGACTGATCGTCTCAGCCGCCATGACACTGATCGCCATGGCCTTTTCCTGGACCGGAGAAAGTGTCGCCCAAAGCCCAGATCCATTTGCTAAAATTTCAAATATGCTTCAAAACCTGAACTGGATTGCAGCCGCTATTTTTGCATCCTCCCTGATCCTTGTACGAAAAGTACACTTAAATCCAATCCTTGTGATGGGAATCTGCGGTCTTGTGGGCGCGGCAGTTTACCGATAGATATGGCTTCTGCCGGCATGAAGAGTACGGTGCCGGCAGAAGCTGAACAGGCAAAATGGTTCCTGTGCTCCACCGCCTTCTAGTCTGAAAAGGTTCCAAGGTACTCTTTTCTGATGTTATCCGGAACCAGGCTTCCCCCTGTCGCCCACACGATGTGGGCTGCTCTCTCCCTGTTCTTTCTGTATGCCTGGAGAAAGGACGGCAGCTCCCTCTCCTGGTTTTCCCGGCAGGCCTCTGCCATAGCTTCCAGAAGCTGAGGCCCCAAAAATCCCGCGCAGGCGCTGGGCTCCGCAAATATGCCTTCTGTTCTCCAGAGTGCCCTCATATAGTGGTACAGTCTGGAGTCCCTGACTGTAAAAATCCCATCCAGCATGGGTTCCATCACAGTTCCCACAAATCCAGACGGACGTCCGACAGCCAGCCCGTCGGCATGAGTCTTTCCCGAAAGCCCAATATCCTGCACACTGATTCTGCTGTGAAGTCCGGTAGCCATGCCTGCCAGCATGCAGGGCGACTGCACCGGTTCTGCAAAGAAGCAGTGCACGAAATCACCGAAAAGCAGTTTCAGCCCAAAGGCAATTCCCCCCGGTGCTCCCCCTACCCCGCACGGCAGGTAGACAAACAGCGGATGATCCCTGTCTGGGTTCACCCCCTCGGCCAGGAGCTGGCGCTGCAGCCGTCCGGCTGCGGCTGCATACCCCAAAAACAGATTTCTGGAATTTTCATCATCTACAAAATAGCTGGACGGATCGAGTTCGGAAAGCCTTCTTCCCTCCCTGACAGCCCCGCTGTAGTCGGAACTGTACTCCTTCACTGTCACTCCGTGTTTTCTCAAAAGCTCTTTTTTCCACGCCCTGGCATCGGACGACATATGAATGACCGTCTTATATCCCAGGGCAGCGCTCATAATTCCAATACTCAGTCCCAGGTTTCCCGTTGAACCGGCCTGAACTGTGTGCCGGCTGAAAAATTCCCGGCACCTCTCTGACAAAAGCTCCTCACTGGAATCCTCTTCTCTGAGAAGTCCTGCATTTTCAGCAATCTCCTCCGTGTGCTTTAAAATTTCATAGATGCCTCCCCGGGCTTTGACAGAACCCGCAATCGGAAGCTGGCTGTCCTCTTTCAGAAAAAGCCTGCCCTCAAAACCTCCGCAGGGCAGTTTCCTTTCCCCGTCCGGCAGAAAGCAGGAAAAAGAACCGCCATTTCCCCTGTCTCTTTCCTTCATGAAATGCTCCATCCCCAAAATAGGGACAAGGGGCGACTCAATGATTCCTCCCTCTTTTGCCGTCTCCGGGAAGCAGCGGGCAATCAGGGGACCAAAATATGACAGTCTTCTCTCTGCATCCTCTATGTCCTCGCGTCCCAGAACCTTTCCCTGTCCGTCCTTAAAGCCTCTTTCCATTTCATCTGCCGGTTTCTTTTGGGGATTTGCCCAGAAAACTTCTCCGGCCCGTGCGGCCTCCCGGATCACTGGAATTTTAAATACCGTTGTCTCACCTTCTCTGTCCATGGCTGTTCTCCCTCTATTTGCTCCCTCCATATCGAGTTATCTTTCCGTATCAAACTGCTCCGGAACCCACTGCCCCCCTGTTTGGCAGGGAAAGCACTCTCCCGCTATTTTATCATACAGCCCAATGCGGTTCAACAAGAAGCACGGAGCGCCGGCAGGATCCCCTCCATAGCCTCCCGGACTGTTATGCGGAGTATGGAAAATCAGCGGCTTAAAACTGTTTTGTTCGGATCAAATGGCGGAAGTGCCGCAAAGTTTGCTGTCAGAAACATGAAAGATGTGTTCAGAACCCCCTTATCAGACGTTCTGGCATAAAAGGTCCTGAAATGAGGAGGAGCCGGACAGCTCTGGCCGTCCGGCTTATTATGAAAAAAATATTACTCTCTTGTCGAGATGTATCTGGTTTCTACTGTTTTAGTATAGGTATGATTTATGTACCTGATTTGTAGATTTTGTAAACAAAATTTGAACGAACCGTAATCAATTTATGAATAACTGGTGAGACCCGCCGCAGCTCCTCTGTTTTGCCCCTCTGTCAGAACTTTATTATGCGGGAGAGAAAAAAGGAACTTTTTGCCCTCCCGCCAGAAAAAATCAGTTGGAACTGTCCGCCCCGGAACTACGGGGCGGGGCCGTGAGCGATGGCAGCCTCGACAGTGCAATTCACTGTTTCTGTTTCTCTGTTTCCATATATGATTTCTGTATTTTGATATTTTCCTTTATACTTTTCCTGCACGCGGCATTCGTATCCTCTTCAGCTTCTGCAGATTTTCCCGTCCGGAGCTGAATCAAACGCCGGTTCGTCTAATAATAGCTTCCTGACACAGAAGCGTCAAAGAAAGAGGAAGCGGCTGTACCGGAGCTGCACCCACAGCCACTGGTGGAGTTAGACCCGCTGAGAGGCATCACACAGTTGGCAATTCCTGCATCAAAACCGTTCTGATAGCCTGCGGAATAACCGTCATTGAACCCATTCCTGTAGTCGGAATTTCCGCAGCGGCAGGAGTTGGAGTTTCCGCAGCAGGAGTTGGAATTTCCGCAGCAGGAATTAGAGCTTCCGCTGTCATCGCAGCAGGTTGTAAAACAATGGCAGCACCTTCTTCTGCACCCTGAATTGCATCCGCAGTTATTACATCTTCTAAAACAACACATATTTAATATCTCCTTGATTTATTTCCATTTATAATATATGGTATGTACAGAAGGACAATAGGTTCCTTGATTTTTGGAAATGCTTAAAGGAGGCTGACCATGGGATTCAAAATAATTTCGGGTGATATTACAGAATGCTGTACAGATGCCATTGTCAATGCAGCCAATACCTCTCTGCTCGGCGGCGGCGGGGTGGATGGAGCCATACACCGGGCGGCAGGACCGGAACTCCTCGATGAGTGCAGGACTCTTCACGGCTGCCGGACGGGAAAAGCAAAAATCACAAAGGGATATCGGCTTCCCGCAAAATATGTCATTCACACTCCAGGCCCCTTCTGGAGCGGAGGAACGCACGGAGAGGAAGAGCTTCTGGCCTCCTGCTACAGAAGCTGCCTGGAGCTGGCTGCAGCCCACGGCCTTTCTTCCATCGCTTTCCCCTCCATCAGCACCGGAATCTACCGTTTTCCTCTTGAGAGGGCTGCACGGATTGCCGTTTCCGTGATCCTGGACTTTCTCAAAGAAAACTCGTCACTCCGTGAGGTTCTCATGGTCTGCTTTGATGCGCATACCCGCCAGGCATATGAACAGGCTCTGCGGGAACTGGAAAATTAACTGTCTAAGGAGAAATCATCTATGTTTCATGTGGAAGCTATCATATGCTCTGAAAATGGTATCTGGACTGTCAGGGCCTGCTGTCCCACCGCTCAGAAGGCTGAATCTGTCCGGGCAGGCTTTTTAGGCCCTGTGCGCCAGATCAATATGTTTGCCGATCTCTATCGGGAAGGTAAGGAACTTGTAATAGAAGGGCCGAACAGAGAAACTGTAGAAAAAATTGCAGATATTTTAAATCACGCTGTCTGGGAACAGGAAGATTAGCATGCAAGACAGGCGTTTGGGGAATCCCTTTCCAGACTGCTCCCCAGACATTCCTAAAAATTCTGCAGCAGCGGATTCAAAATAGGCAGGTTTCCGGCCTTCCGGGCTTTCCACCAGGAAGGAGCGGGTATACAAATCGCCGAAAGAATAGTTAAAAAGGATAAATTTTCTATGTAGCAGAAAAATTTTTATGAAATTCTTGCTTTTTTTTGCATTAGTGCTATAATAAAAGACATGGAAGCATAGCTCAGCCGGGATGAGCGTTCGCCTCACACGCGAGAGGTCATGGGTTCGAGCCCCATTGCTTCCATTTTTTGCGCCAGAAAAATCCGGTTTTCGTCACTTCTGCTTTTCTTTCGCCAGCATAAACATCAGAAAAATTTTCGTTAAGGCCAGAGTGTCAGCCAGCATTCAGACAAACTGAAAAAGCCCAGGCGGCCTGTAAAAATTTCTTTTTTCCTCTTAATCTTCATATTTTTCTTCATTCTGCTCATACTATTCCTGAACGCGTCACAGCAGACGCTTCACAGATACAGACAACCACTGAGAATAAGGAGCATATGTATGAAGCAGGCTAGAAGTACAAAGGCTGTGAGAACCATTCCTAAAGGAGCATATGAGTGCGGGACTACCTCCGACGAGCTCATGAACGGAGACCCCAGAAACAGCGAACATCCGGGGCTGGATTTACAGGGCAACGGCTATTACAGCGGCAGTAAACCGGCGCAGGATGACTCTGCTGCTGTGAAAAGTTCCGACTTTTCCGGCCGTGTAAAGGGTAAGCCTCAGACTGGAGGCCCTGTTTAGAAACCGTTTTTCCTGCCCCGTTTGGCTGCCGCCTGGCGTTTCAGACAGATGTTCTGTATTGACAGAAACTCTGCCTGATCGGCGGCAGCTTCTCCGAGTCCTACCTGCCCCTTCTGATTTCCTTTGCCTCTTTTCTCCCTGTTATCGCCTTTCTGCTGTCTTCCTTCCGCACTCCTTCTCTTCTGTTTTCTTAATTCTTGTCAAATTCAGGATTGAACGCATAGAAATTCTTTCTGTCCAGATGATCCTGCACATTTCTCAGAGCTTCACCGAAACGCTGGAAATGAACAATTTCCCTTTCTCTCAGATAGCGGATGGGATCACATACCTCCGGATCTCTTACCACCCTCAGAATATTATCATAGGTGGTGCGGGCTTTCTGCTCTGCTGCAACTGTGAAAGAACAACATATCATGTAGAACAGATAGGACAAGCTGCTTTCACACACACTAAAACTGAATATTGAACCGCAAAGGCGGCGTTTCCCACTTCCTACCCGG
>JAHZAR010000077.1:11411-13236 GCA_019423835.1 Clostridiales bacterium
TTTATGCCCTCATGTTACGCAGTAGGGGCAAAAGGAGCCTTGATTTATACGGCTTCCAGAGCGCAGAACCGGACAAGCAAGGGAAAGATACCTTTCCTCTCAAAATCCGTGTTCTACTGCGTAACAAATCCACAGCAAAGGAGCTGATAAGCTATGGCAGTTTTCAGAGTGGAACGGAACAAAGGTTATACAGTAATGAGCAATCATCACTTGCGGAATAAAGACCTTACCTTAAAGGCAAAGGGCTTGTTGTCGCAAATGTTGTCTTTGCCCGAAGATTGGGACTATACCCTTGCGGGGCTGTCCCATATCAACCGGGAAAGTATCGACGCTATCCGTACCGCCGTTTGGGAGCTTGAAAAAGCCGGATATATCACAAGGCGGCAGGGACGCGACGAGAAAGGCAAAATGACCGCCATTGAGTACACCATTTACGAGCAGCCACAGCCCCCGGAGTTGGAAAAGCCGATATTGGAAAATCCGACAACGGGAAATCCGACGTCGGAAAATCCAATGCAAATAATTAAAGAAGAACAAAAGACTAATCTATCAAAAAAAGAAAAACCAAATACAGATACACAAAGTACCCATTCCATTCCTGTCCATTCCCATAACCCCTCTCCTTTTGAGGGCGCGGCACAGCCGCCGGAACGGAAACGAAAGGAACCGAACGACGCATAACGGGTATATGAGGAAATCATAAAAGACAATATCTGCTATGACATTCTCAAACAGGATATGCCCTACGACCATGACCGGATAGATGAAATCGTTGACCTTATCCTTGAAACGGTCTGCACAAGGCGCAGGACAATCCGTATCGCCGGGGACGACTACCCGGCAGAGCTTGTGAAGTCAAAGTTTATGAAACTGGACAGCGAACATATCCGGTTCGTCCTTGACTGTATGCGGGAGAACACCACGAAGATACGCAACATCAAGCAGTACCTACGGGCGGCACTGTTCAACGCGCCGTCCACTATCGGCAATTATTACACTTCCCTTGTCGCCCATGACATGGCAAGCGGCGCACTGGCTCCGCGAAAGCCCCGGTTTGGCGACCCGGACTATTATTCATGCAACGAGGGCGAAAGCCTTTAAAACAACACAAGGAGGATTTTTTATGGCACAGAGAACAGGAGCATTGGTATTTGACGAGCTGACCGACCGTTACGACATTCGCTTTGACCTTTCCGACTACTACGGGGGCTTGCATTGCGGCGACTGTCTGGAAGTATTCGTAAGGGGAAAATGGAAGCCGACCCGTATGGAGTACGGACAGAACTGGTATCTGGTAGGGGTACGTGCCGAGGACTTGAACGGGCTTAGGGTACGGATTTAAGGAAAGCGGCAGGCACAGGGCAACCGGGAAACGGCTGCCCTTTCTTTCTGCCCGGAAACAGACTTTTGCGAAAGGAGGACGATAATTGCAGGAGGAAGTCAACGAAAAAGTGATTGCCCTGTCAATCAAGACCGGGAAGCTGTCTGCGGAAGTGCTGCAAAAATCCATGAAATTCTTTCTCTCACAGATAAAGAAACAGGTAAACAAGCGGCAAATGCCCCACGGCAAGCAGACCCTAAAGCAGCTTATGAAACAGAACGCAGGCGTTTCCAATATCGAAATCACGAAGGACAATATCAAAGCCTTTGAGAGTACCGCGAAGAAATACGGGATTGACTTTGCGCTGAAAAAGGACGCGACGGAAAGCCCGCCCCGGTACCTTGTTTTCTTTAAGGCGCGGGACGCTGACGCGCTGACCGTAGCCTTTAAAGAGTTTTCCGCAAAGAAGCTCTCACGGGAGCAGAAGCCCTCTATCCGAAAGGC
>JAHZAR010000078.1 GCA_019423835.1 Clostridiales bacterium
TCCTGGAATACATGAAGCTGGATCCCATTTACAGGAAATTTAACCACAACCACATGACCTTCGGGCTTACCTACTCCACCAGCGAAAACTTCATCCTTGTTCTCTCTCACGATGAGGTTGTCCATTTAAAATGCTCTATGATCAACAAAATGCCCGGTATTTACGAGGACAAATTTGCCAACCTCAAGGCGGGCTACACCTTCATGCTGGGCCATCCCGGCAAGAAACTTCTGTTTATGGGGCAGGATTTCGGCCAGTTTCACGAGTGGGATGAAAAAGTATCCCTGGACTGGTATCTGGCTGATGAACCTCTCCATGCAGATCTTCAGAGCTATGTAAGAGGCCTTCTCACCCTCTATCGGAAATATCCCTGCCTGTCCCGTCTGGACAATGACTATGCAGGCTTCCAGTGGATCAATGCCAACGACGCAGACCGAAGTATTTTCAGCTTCGTGCGCCGGGATGAAACGAAGAGGAAAAATCTCCTTTTCATCATCAATTTCACGCCAGTAGAGAGGTCGGATTACCGGGTAGGCGTGCCGAAGCGGGGCAATTTCACTCTGGTTCTGGACAGCCGTCACGGATATTATGAGAAAAACGATGATGTGCACGTTTACCGCTCCAAAAAAGGAGAGTGCGACGGCCAGCCCTACTCCTTCTCCTATCCGCTTCCCCCGTACGGGACCGCCGTGTTCCGCTTTTAGGGGGCTGAACATTTCTCATTCCTGCTGCTGTCTGCAGACAGATTCAGGGCTGCCGCTTCTGCGGCAGTCCTTTTTCTTTCCCGCCGGCTTTTTTCTTCCCTCTTGACATTATATGCCCGCTGCAGGTATAATAATAAAAAGAGTAGTTAGGTTTAACTAACTATTTATGCAAAGGAGGTCTTTTACCTTGTCAGGAGGAACGATTTCAACAGCCGTCATCTGTGTCATACTGGCTGTCATCTGTATTTTTTCTGTCAAAAAATACAGGAAGAAGCTCACCTCCGGCTGCTGCGGTGCCGGCGGAGAGGGAACGGTCAAAAGAAGGAGAGTATCGGATCGAAACAAAGCCCATTATCCGTACACAAAAATCCTGAAAATCGACGGTATGTCCTGCGGAAACTGCGCAAACCGGGTGGAAAATGCTTTAAACGCCCTTGACGGAGTCTGGGCCTCTGTGGATCTGGGAAGGCAGGAGGCCTTTGTGCGGATGAAGCAGCCCGTGGAGCCAGAGCTCTTAAAAGATACAGTCAGAAAACAGGGGTATACCGTCATCCAGATAACAGATTAAGACAGGAACCTTTTAGCCTGCCTTGGTCCATCCAGGAGAAAAGGGGAAGTTTCTTTGTGACTTTCATCGGAACAAAGAAACTTCCCCTTTTCTCCCCTCTTTCTCTACAGAAGCGCCTGATAAACCTCTCTCTTGCTGATCCCGCGATCCTTTGCCACCCGCTTCATGGCCTCTTTTTTATCCATCCCCTGCGAGAGATACAGCTCCATATGCTCTTCAACGGTCATCTCCTCAAACTCCTGCTGTTTTTCCCGATTCACCTGGTCAAAGGATTTTCCCTCAATAACTACCACGCACTCGCCCTTAGGCTCATTCTCCTTATAAAATTCCAGTGCGCCGGAAAATGTCGTTCGGAAGGCCTCCTCATATCGCTTTGTCAGTTCCCGGCAGATGGTGATATTTCTCTCCCCCAGGGCAGACGCAAGCTCTGCAAGCGTCCTCACCAGGTGGTGGGGAGCCTCATAGACAATGATCGTCCTCGTCTCTTTCTTCAGCTCCTCCAGAATCCACTGCCGCTCCTTCTTATCCGCCGGCAGAAATGCCTCAAAGCAGAAGCGCCTGGTGGGAAGTCCGGAAATAGTCAGAGCTGTGATGCAGGCTGCAGGCCCCGGAAGGGAGGTGAGAGGAATCCCTGCCTCATGGCACTGGCGTACCAGCTCCTCACCGGGATCGGAAATCCCCGGCGTTCCCGCATCTGTCACCAGAGCCACATTAATCCCCTTTTTCATCTGCTCAACCAGATACCTGGCCTTTTCCACCTTGTTGTACTCATGGTAGCTTGTCATAGGAGTCTTAATCTGAAAGTGGTTCAGCAGCTTGATGCTGTGCCTGGTATCCTCTGCGGCGATCAGATCCACGCTTTTCAGCGTATCCAGCACCCGAAGGGTAATATCATCCAGATTGCCGATAGGCGTGGCACACAGGTAAAGCTTTCCCTTCCCTGCGCCTTCTTTTTTTTCACTCGCCGAAGCCCTGTCATCCATCACCGTTCCCTCCTCTCTCTAATAGCCGTATATATCATAAATCTCATCCATGTAAACCCCCGGCTCCCGGTACACGATCAGCGGCTTTTCCACCTTTATCATGGAACGTCCTCCCTTCACCGCCTCTATGAGAACCATATTGGCGTCCTTGTCCACAAAGGGGTGTACCAGCTTCATTCTCTTTGGCTCCAGCTTATACTTCGTGAGTGCAGTGATAATCTCAATGAGCCTGTGAGGTCTGTGCACCATATAAAACCGGCCTCCGGGCCGAAGCACTTTTGCTCCCTCCCTCACTACGTCCTCCAGGGTGCAGAGCACCTCATGCCGGGCAATCGCCTTGGGGAGAGCCGGATTTTTCAGCCCATGGCTGTCGTTCATATAGGGAGGGTTTGATGTCACCACATCAAAAGAGGCAGCACCGAAAATCCGGCCTGCTTCTTTTATATCTCCCGTCACAATCTCAATTTTCCCCTCCAGACCATTGAGCTGAACGCTTCTTTTCGCCATCTCAGCCATGTTCTCCTGGATCTCCAGTCCCGAAAAATGGCTTCCCTCTGTCTTGGCTTCCAGAAGGATGGGGATAATCCCTGTTCCCGTCCCCAGATCCAGGACTCTCTCCCCTGGCTTTACCGACGCATACCCCGACAGAAGCACTGCATCCATTCCAAAACAGAATGCCTTTCCGTTCTGAATAATCCGGTAGCCATTTCTGTGAAGATCGTCGATCCTCTCATCCTCTCTCAGTTCCATCTCTCTTCTCTCTGTATTCAATTCCTGTCCTCTCCTGAGTTTTTCACGCAGTTTTTTACCTGGATCAGTTATTGTCCAGCTTCGATTTTCCTTCCCTCTTCTCCAGGGCCTCCAGCTGCTTTAACTCCGCATCCACATTCACCTTTTCTTTTCTGCGCTTCGGTCTGAATTTCAGGCGTTTTACCGGATATTCACGAATCTCCTTCTCGTCCTTTCCGACGGTCACCACCACCTTCACCAGCTGGCGCAGCACACTTACGCTGTGAACCTCTCCCTTGAGTCCGTCGTCCGTCGTCACATAGTCGCCGATTCCCGGCAGCTTGCTGTTTAACTCCTCGTAGGTTTCCTCCTCATTTTTAAGGCAGCACATCAGCCTGCCGCAGACGCCTGAGATCTTTGTGGGATTTAAGGACAGATTCTGTTCCTTCGCCATCTTAATTGAAACGGGGATAAACTCCGACAGGTAGGTATGGCAGCACAGCGGCCGTCCGCAGATTCCAATTCCTCCCATTATCTTCGTCTCGTCCCTGACTCCGATCTGGCGAAGCTCAATCCTCGTCTTAAACACGGCGGCCAGATCCTTTACAAGTTCCCTGAAATCGATCCTTCCGTCAGCAGTAAAGTAAAAAAGCACCTTATTGTTGTCGAAGGTGTACTCCGCGTCAATGAGCTTCATCTGAAGGTTGTGCTTTTTAATCTTTTCCAGGCAGATGCCGAAGGCCTCCTTCTCCTTTTCCTTATTCCTCCGCTCTGTCTCCTCGTCCGCTGCCGTCGCCATGCGGATCACGGACTTTAAGGGCTGAACGACCTTGGACTCGTCTACCTCCCTGCTGCCGAGAACCACATGGCCAAACTCAACCCCCCGGGCTGTTTCTACAATTACGTGATCTCCCGTATTAATCTCCATTCCGGCCGGATCAAAAAAGTACACCTTTCCCGCCGTCCGGAATCTGACACCTATAACCTTTATCATAAATCTAATTCTCCTTCATTGTTAAGAGCATAAGCTCAAGGGCAAGCTCTGTATTTACATTGGCCGCAAGTCTTGCCTTTGCCTTGTCAATGGCATTCAGTATGGCCTCAAGCCCCTCATAGGAACTGTTCTGGCAGAGCCTGCTGACAGTTGTGTATTCCTCCTTAAAAATCAGGCAGTTCATGTCCTTTGTCACCTTGTACATCAAAATATCCCTGTACCAGAGCTGCATGAAATCCAGACACTCATTCAGATCGAGATTTTCCTCCTGCATCTTCTTGATATAGTCGAGAAGCATGACCAGATCCATCTCCTTCACGTGCTTTAAAAGGTTCAGAATTTCCCTGTACAGCAGCTTAAACTCCTCCGAGGACGCCAGATGAATGGCCTTTCCCAGATTGCCTCTGGCAAACGCCGCATAGATGTCAGCCTGGCTCTCTTCGATTCCCATGGATTCCATCAGATAGCTGCTGACGGTCTGATCCTTTAAGGGCCTCAGCTTCAGCTTAATGCACCGGGACAGAATAGTCGGCAGAAACGCTTCCTCGTTGGTTGTCATCAGAATGATCACCGCATAGGATGGAGGCTCCTCAATAGTCTTTAAAAGGGCATTCTGAGCCTGAACCGTCATCTTCTCCGCCTCGTCCACCAGATAAATCTTGTAGGCACTGCTGTAGGGTTTAATCTGGATCGTATCGTTGATCTGCTCACGTATATCGTCAACACCGATGCTGTTAGGCTTCTCATGGGTGACCCAGATCACATCCGGATGGTTCCCGCTTAATATCTGTTTGCAGGAATGACATTCCATACACGGTTCCTTATCGCTTTTCTCACAGAGAAGCGTCATGGCAAATGCCTTAGCTAATGTCTTTCTTCCCATCCCCTGCTCGCCTGAAAGAATATATGCATGGGAAACCTTGTGGTATTCGATTGCTTTCTGAAAATGATCCTTTATCATTTCATGTCCGATGATATCTTTAAAGCCTGCCATGATTCCTCCTGTAGAAAATTGTTATGCATAGAAGCCGCTCCCATCTTTTGGCTCCCTCCGGCGGAATACAGCGCCCGGTTTCAGCAGTTCATGCTGAAACCGGTATGCGCAGGTATAATGTCCGCTCTGCGGCCATTATACCACACTCTCCCTTATGAGGAAAGCGAGAATAAAAGGGAATCCGGGGAACGCAGAGAATGATCGCTCAATTTTCTGTTCTCTTCAGTCCCCCGCCTTTCTCATTCTGTCGGTCTTCTGACCCGGTTATTCTTTGGGCCAGATCGTTCAGACACTGCTCCAGATCCTGGTTTTCATATCTGTCCTCCGGGATAATTCCGGCTTTTGACAGCTTTTCCTCTGAAAAATCCTCCTCGTCAGCCAGAAAACGGCGGCACAGCTCCGCATAGCGCGGGTACTTCTGCCGTTTTTCCCGGTTCAGTGCCCGTTCAAGACGTTCCCCATCCTCCACCTCGATATAGAGCGGGACTGTATTCTCCCCTCCAAAATAGCTGCGGATACTCTGGTAGGATTCAAGCGTTCCTATCATCAGAATGCTTCCCTCCCTGAGATCAATCTGTCCGTCATCGACAGTTGCATAGCTCCAGGGACCGTATACCGTATGATAGGTTCTCTTTTCAATCACCTTTCCCATTTCCCACATCTCCTGCAAGGAGGCTTCATCTGTAAAATGGTACTCTGCTCCCTCCGTTTCTCCTTCCCGCATGGGACGGGTGGTGTAAGGGATAATGGTCTTCAGCTCCGGAATGCGTTCCAGCAGCTTTTTGTAAACCGTATCCTTTCCCGAAGCACTCTTTCCCATGACAAAGTAGATTTTTCCGTATTCTTTCCTCTCTTCTTTTCTTCTGCCTCTTCCCTGTGCCAATTCAGTTTCTGTTTTCTGCTTCATCTTATCTGATTCCATCTGTCTTTCTGTACTATGCCTTCCTTCTGTCCCTTATCTACAATATCCACTGTCCCGTCATCATCAATTCCCTCCACAGTCAGGCCCAGTCTTCTGTTGGAAAGAAGCATTTTAAGCGCCTCCTCCGAAATCTCCTCACCGGGAACAATCGCCGGAACTCCCGGCGGATAGACTGTGAGAAATCCTCTGCTCACAAGGCCTGCTGCCTGTTCCAGGGGGATATGCTTTCCAGGCCGTCTGAGAGCCTCAGACATATTCATTCTCTCCCCGGCATTCCTCGTCCAGGTGAAAAGCCGGCTGTCCTGTTTCTCCAGCCCTGTCCTGTTTCCATCTTCCTTTTTAACATCATCTGTGTCCCGCTTTTTACGTTCCTCTGCCGTTTTTTCACATAACTCCCTGTCAACCGTGCACAGAGCCTCCATCAGCCGTGAAAGCCCCTCCTCGCTGTCCATCAGGGAGGTCATAAAAATCACGTACCTGTCACAGCACATTTCCGGTTCCAGGTGAAACCGCTCTCTTACCTCTGCTGCCAGCCAGGTTCCATTATATCCTTCCCTGCGTCCGCTCTCTTCTGTATCGTCTTCTCCAGACGCTTCCCTGACATGGGGCCTCAGGCCCACCACCAGTTTTGACAGATCCCTGTCTGCCGCAGCCTTACGCCCGATCACCGAGTCATTAAGAATCCACAGACATTTTAAGCCCTGTGCCCTCTCCATCCACTGTTCCAGACGCTTACCGGACTTCTCCAGACGTTTTCTTCCCTCCGAGTCCATATACTGAATACAGTTATCTATCGAAGCCATCAAAAGATAGGAGGGGCTGGAGCTCTGGTATACCCTCAGATAAAATTCCAGGCGCTCCCTGTCAATGCGGCTGCCCTTTATATGGAGCAGAGCCGTCTGCGTCAGGGAGGGAAGTGTTTTATGCACACTCTCGATCACCACATCCGCCCCGCATTCCAGGGCGGAACGCGCAAACAGCCTCCCCTCTCTCCTGTTTTTCCCCGCTCCTTCGCCAAACGCAAAGTGGGCGCCGTGAGCCTGATCTACGATCAGAGGAATTCCGTATGAATGGACAGTCTCTGCGATGCGTTCCACATCAGACACAATTCCCTCATAGGTAGGAGAGGTGAGAAAGACTGCTCCTGTCTCTCCCTTCCCCTTCTCCCTCAGGATCCTGTCTATCTCCCCGGCAGGAATTCCTCCCTGAACTCCATATTCCTCAAAGATCTCTGGATATACATATAAGGCCCTCAGTCTCCTGAGCATCACCCCGTGGTAGGCTGACTTGTGAGAATTCCTGGCCATCAGAATCGTACCTCCCTCCGGTACCGCTGCACTGATGGCTGCCAGAATTCCGCAGGTGCTTCCATTGACCAGATAATACGTCCTGTCTGCTCCATAGATCTGCGCTGCCCGCTCCATAGACTCTCTCAAAATTCCTTCTGCGTGGTGAAGGTTGTCAAACCCTTCAATCTCTGTAATATCCACAGAAAACGGATTGGGAAATACAGTTATCCCCAATTCCTGTCTCCTTTTATGCCCCGGCATGTGGAAGCCATAAAAATCCGATCTTCCATATTCCTCCAGTCTGTCAATCAGACGCATATTCCAGCTCCTCTCAGGCCCCTGTTCCTTCCAGGATAACCGCCTGTCTGGCGTTTTGTCTCTCCTGGGCCCTCTGTTTCCTTGTCTCTTCTCTACCACTTTACCAGCACAGCCTCTGTGCTTATATCCTGAATCTCACCAGATACACTGTTATACCTGCACCTATGGTAGAAACAGTAGATATCATCTCCCTGGGCAGCTGCAAAGGACAGTCTGTCATTTCCGCTGCTTCTCGGAATGGAATCCTCAATAATTCCCATCTGCCCATCCTCCATAATTGCACAGATGTTTCCATGGATTCTTCCGTCCACTGTCTCAGAGATATATTCCCCATAAATTCTGTTTTCTTCCCTGTCCGGGTACATGGCTGTAATCACTCCTTGGAACAGGCGCCCCACCTTCTCCTGAGCCATGGTGTCCAGATTTGCCCTGTAAATCTGGCTGTACTGCACCCCATCAATATTTTCCATGCAGGCACTGTAGTAAAGCCAGCTTCCTATCACACAGAAGCCGTCCGTGTGTATGCCGTTCTGAGCTACCAGCACAGTGGAATCACTGTCAATGGCCTTTCTGTAAATTTTCCTGTCCATTCCGCTCCCATACAGGTAATAGATTTCATTGTTGTAAATCTGCTGGGCCAGCCTTACGGCTGTCACTGTATTTCCATCCATCGTATAGACCATATCTCCGATACGAAGCTCCCCGTTTTCATCTGGCTGAGCCGGCTCTCCGTCCTCATACTCAAATACAATCTGCGCATTCTCAAGGATCGGCTGTGGAACTTCTCCCTCTGTATCATCTGCTTCGCCCTCTGAAACACAGTTCAGCCCATTCTCCTCCATATAAAACAGAGTATCTCCAAAAGCCAGATACTCTCCCTGCGTTTTGACCATCCTTTCCTTCCGCTCTTCTCCCATGCTGGTTCTGAATACAGAACTTCCTTTTCGGTAATATATCCAGTCCTCTGTAAACTGAAGTCCCTCATTGTCTAAAACAGCACTGTCTGTATACAGCTCTGACTGATTTTCTCCATCCTTGTCTGCCATATAGGCAGTCCGCTTTATCTGATCAGAATTGGGAATCTGATAGCTGCACACATAGTAAAGGCTCCCGAGGCGGAAATCTGCCCATTCGACGTGGCCGTTTCGGACAACACATTCCTCCTGTCCCGGACTTCCCCGGTAAATATCACCGCCTCTTACCGTGTACCTGGTTTTGCCGTCATAAAAAATATTCTGCGAAACCTCTGTCTGACGGTTTTTCTCAATTCCCGTCAGCTCTCCGTCCTCAAAAATCAGACGCTGCCTTCCCTGGCAGATCTCTCCCGTCTCCAGTTCTCCTGTCTCAGAGAAAAGGAACAGCCTGTCCCCCTCAAGACGGAACGAAACAGGCTGGCTTCCGTCCCCATCCATATTCCCTGCTTCCTCTTCACCGGCCTGATTTTCTGCATCTCTTGTGCCATTCTCCCCTGCTCTGGATAGATCCTCTGATTTCATTTTCTCCGAAACAGTCTCCTGCCCCCTGTCATGTTCAGCAATAAACCGGATTACTCCCCTGTAGAGGAAAAATACAGCAGCCCCAATCACCATAACTATCAGCGCCACCCGCACAAAGCTCTTTATATATTCCCCTGCGGAGCTTTCTTCCCTCTCCTCCACAGACTCATCCTTCGAGATTCCTGTCTTTTCCTCCACCGTCATCCAAAGTTCTGCAGCCATATTTTCTGAAATTTTTTCCGGAGCACTTCCTGACTCAGTCTCTGACTCCGGAGCCATCCCTGCCTGATGAAAAACAAATTCTCTCAGAGAACTTCTGATAGCCTCTTCAGACTCCGGAATCATCTCTCTCTGGCCAAACAGCTCAACATAGACAATAATTACCAGATCCCCTGCCCTTTCGCGTCCCCGGGCCTCACAGGCAGCCTGAAATACATCCTGGACAGTCAGAATATAAAAATTTTCAAACTCCTCCGTCTGTCCCATTCTCACCTGAGCCGCCGTCCGCTCAAGCAATGTCTGCTTCCTCATAAAAACTTCCTCCTGCCATCCACACATCACAGGCATTCCCCAAACTGTTATTGTAATTATTTTAAGGTAAAACTCCCTTTTTTTCCACCGTTTTTCTGAAAATAAATTGCACCGAGGGGCCTATCCGCCTCCTGGACAGTAACTCTTCCCATTTTCTTCAGGTGCATGCAAAAAAGCAGGAATGTCCTGCCCGGGTATCTTTCATACCACAGCATTTCATTCCTGCATGTTCATCCTGCGCTTATCTGTATATCAAAGCCGTATATTTCCGTCCCTTTCTTAACGGAGCACCTGATCTCCGTCCTTGGCAACATAATTTCTCTGGACTCCCATCCGCTCCATCCATTCACGGGTTTTCATCGTTTTGTAGGAACCTGCGCCTGCCACTCCGTCCTTCATATTGTCCCAGAGCCAGTCCGGAGCGGGCCAAAAGCAGATTTCCGGATGGAGAACCTGATAGAGATTCTCCTCCACTCCATCCTGGCCATGGTGTGCCATCTGAACAACATCTGATTTCAGCTCCTTATAATTCCACATACGAATTAACCTGGTTCCCGGCTCCCATCCCATATCTCCGAGAAACATAATCCTCTTTCCATTAATGTCAATTCGGTAAACCACAGAGCTGTTGTTAAATGTATTGTACTCTGTGTAAAACGGCTGATTCATCACTGTAATTCTGGCGTTATCCACCCAGAATTCCTGTCCTTTTGCAAGAGGCGTGTGCAGTTTTTCCGGCGCTGTCTTTGAGAATGCGGCCATCAGATTGTCGTAATCTGACATGCGCCCCATATTCTCTCCCCTCTGATACTGCTCCCTGGACAAAAAAGAGTAGTAAATGCTGTCAATCTGCACAGGAACGGGATTCCTGTTTAAAATATTGGTCAGAGCTCCGATATTTACTTAACTGCGATTATATCAATAAGCATAGAATAAAACAACTTAACAAATTCTGACGATTTTCTTTCCCCGCCAGCTCTTTCAGATTTGCTGTTTCATTCCGTTTGATTTTTTCCCGCATACATCTCTTTTATCCTGTTCTGCCATCAATTTACATTATATATCGATGCCTGTCAAAATCATACTTTGATACAATCTTCAGGGCCCCTCTCTCATCTGTCACCATACATTTTCCCTCGTTGGCATCATGCTCGGGCCAGAGAAAGAAATACTGGCCTTCTGAATCTTTCTGAAGTCCAGTCAGCATATAACCGTCCCTGTCAAACAGATACCAGGCACTGTTTTGTTCCATCCAAAACCATCCATCCTTCGCATAGGATCCGTCAGAATACTGGTACCACCAGCGAATACCGTCCTGGGCCATCTTCCAGCCCTCATCTGCCTTTTTCGGCCAAGTCGCCATAAATGCCTTGGGGTTTTTGTAGGTTTTCTTCAATTCCTTCGTAGTGCTTCCCCAATCCGGCAGATATAAATGCGGTTTATCCACAATCCCCGTCCATCTGCCTCCCCATCCGAGACCCAGCTCCTCTGCCACAGAAGCCGCCTTCTCAAACATTCCCGTAGAATCATTAAAGGCATCATCTGTCACAGAGCCATTTCCGTTAATATCCATCTTAAGAAAAAAGTCAAAGGCAATCCCCCATTGATGCTGGGAAGAATAGCTGCTCCCCTTTGCATTCGTAACAATCGGCCCAGGTTTTGTCCTGCCCTGATCATACAGCGCATCCTGCTCCTTAACAGTTCTGAGTGTTTCCCCAATCTCCACAATAATCCCCTGCTCCAGACACTTCTTCTGCCACTGAGTGGCCAGCTCCTGGAGCCTTGGATGACATAATGTGATATCTCTCATACAAATTTCCTTCAATATCATATCTCATTTTACATATCATATTCAGTCTGTCCAGAAAACGTTATCAGATCTCCTTCACGTTTGGCAGCCTCCGGATAGTTTTCATCACAACAAAAACAGCGGAAAGCCCTTCATTTAAAGGCTTTCCGCTTACTTTCAAGGATGAGGCATCGGGGATTCGAACCCCGGACAACTTGATTAAAAGTCATGCTGTCAAATATTGTAAAATCAATCTTTTTCTTTGTTTTTTAGACATTTTTTTAGACATCATCTTTTTTTTGAATCTTTTTCCATTTTTTCCTCTACTGCCTGAATGATGAGTGCATTGAGGCTGATCCCTTTTGCTTTTGCATAATCCATGTATACCTCGAAAGAAAAAATTTATCTGAAGTAGCTAAATTATGCAAAGAGCGCGGCTATCGAGGCAAGAGAGGCAGAATCCCTTGTGCCTATAGCATTATGGTAATCATCAGTAACCCCATATACTGTGGATACAACCGTTTTCGCGGTCAACTTTATCGAGGGCTTTATCCTCCCTTAATTGATGTCTCTACATATAACAGAGTAATACGTTTGCTAAAACATCAGGGAAAAAAATATGGTCGAGATCGATTACATCCTCTTGTTTATATCAAAGAGTAAGTATTAAAAAGGGGCCGCATTTCCTGCAGCCCCTTTTGCGTTAAATTACTTCTCCATCCTCCCGGATTCTGTCCCTGGTAAGCATCCATCCATTAAAATCGAAGCAGTAGCATTTTCCGTCAATAATTTCAAGCCGGCCTGCCGGATATGTATACCCCGGCTGCAGGTACCACCAGCGGCCGCCCTCCAAGATCCAGCCCTGAAGATAATCGGCGCTTACCCATCCTCCGTCTGTCTCAAACCATCGCTCAGAGCCTGACAAGGCCTTTCTAAGCGGCACAATACGCTCTCCCCTAGAATATCTGCCCCCTGTGTCTTTTCCACCTGGAGCGTCCCTGATGATCAGGGATGAGGCTGTTACCTCTACCCGTGCGGCTCCTGTTCCGATTGTCTGATAGCTCCACACTTTATTGATCACCTCCCACGTCTGCTTGAATTTATCAAATGTGCCATACTGCTGCTTTAAGATGTTGGTTCCGCTTCCCCAGTCTGGCAAATACAGGTGAGGCTTATCAATGATGCTTGTCCAATCGCCGCCCCAGCCAAGTCCAAGGCTTTTTGCAATCTGGCCAACGCGCCGGAAGAAATCTCCTGACTCATTATAGGCTCCCTGTCCGTCGTTGCGGTAGAAGTCAAAAGCAATCCCCCACTGATGCTGAGAGGAATAGCTAGAGCCTTTTGCGTTGGTTACAATACTACCTGGTTCTGTCCGGCCCTGTGCGTAAAAGGCATCCTGCTCAGCTACGGTCCTGAAACACTCCCCCAGTCCGATAGTCAGTCCCTGGGCATTACATTTTACTGCCAGCTGCTTAAAAGCCTCCTGAAGGCGAGGATGGCACTGTGTAATATCTCTTCCCATAGTATCCCTCCAAAAAGGCCCCGCTGAAGCAGGGCCGCATTTTTACTCGGCCGCCGGGCCGCCAGGCGTATTCCCTTTTCCTTCCGCCGCGGGACCTGTAGGGGTGTTGCCTTTTCCCTCTGCTCCCGGGCCGACTGGAGTGTTACCCTGTCCTTCCAGTCCGGGACCGACTGGAGTATTTCCCTTTCCCTCCAGTGCCGGACCATCGGCCGGGCCGTCACAGCTGCAGGCTCCGGCCATCTCCGCTGTAATGTGGGTGCCTGGTGCCTCCTGGTTAAAAGTTCCATCCTTGTGTAATTCACAGTGATTTTTCTTGCTCATCATGAGTCCTCCTTAAAATTGATATTTGAAAAGGCCGCCCGGATGGACAGCCTTTG
>JAHZAR010000079.1:0-3154 GCA_019423835.1 Clostridiales bacterium
TGTGATGGCAATCCCGGCGCTGCCCGCCCCGTTTACCACAACGCGGCAGTCCTCCTTAGTCTTTCCCGTCACCTTCAGGGCATTGATGATGCCTGCCAGGACTACGATGGCTGTGCCATGCTGATCGTCGTGGAAGACAGGGATGGAGAGGCGCTCCTTTAAGCGCTCCTCGATCTCAAAGCAGCGGGGAGCGGAGATGTCCTCCAGGTTAATGCCGCCGAAGGCCGGGGCAATGCGAACGACCGTCTCAATAATCTCCTCGGTATCCTGGGTGTCCAGGCAGATGGGGAAGGCGTTGACGCCGCCGAACTCCTTAAAGAGGACGGCCTTTCCCTCCATAACCGGCATGGCTGCAAGAGGCCCGATATTTCCCAGCCCCAGCACAGCGCTTCCGTCAGACACGACTGCCACGGTGTTTGACTTAATCGTGTATTTGTAGGCGGCCTCCGGGTTTTCGGCGATGACCTTGCACGGCTCGGCTACGCCTGGGGTATAGGCGAGGGCCAGATCCTCCCTGCTTTTTACAGCCGCCTTGGAAACGGTCTCGATTTTTCCGTTCCACTCTTCGTGGAGCTTCAGAGCTTTTTCACTGTTTGTCATGATACTATCCCTTCCTTGTGGCCGGTTCTCAGGCGAGATCTGCCGGCCTCTGTCCTTTTTTTGTATGTTCCTATCATAGCAAGTTTATTTTCTGAAATCAAGCGGTTATCAAAAAGTCGATTTTATGTAGTGTAATTGAGGGGAAAGTATGTTAAAATAGAAATCAGGCTTTTGGGGCTATTAATACTGCAGGTGATCATATGAAAGAACGAATTAACCGGCTGGCTATGGGCATCGTGGATGCGGCGCGTCCGCAGATGGTCTGGACTCCGGATGCGATAGAAGAGACAATCAGAACAAATGCCATTGTAAAACGGGAGCTGTTCATCGGAAGTGAGGGCGGGGGCAGCATCAAGGGACTGGTGTATTCTACCAGCGACAGAGTCAGGATTCCGGCAGACAGCAATTCGTTTGGGGGAGTGAGAAATCACATTACCTACGAGGTGGATACCACCTTCATGAAGGCCGGAGATGAAATTGACGGGATGTTCAATCTGGTTACAAACTGCGGGGAGGTAGAGATACCTTACGTATTTTACGCGGATCTGGCAGCCTCCGGCAGCGTGCTGAGCAGCCTGAGGACACCGGAGGACTTTGCGGCTGTGGCCAGGAAGGACAAAGATACGGCGCTGCGCCTTCTGGAGTATCCTGATTTTCTGGAAGCGCCCTTTATGCAGGATCCCCACGTGAGGGCCGTCTATGAGGGGCTTAAGGGGCATGGCAGCAGGCAGAGCTTTATGGAGGAATTCCTGACCGGACTCGGGGTGAAGGAGCCTTTCAGGATTTCTTTTGATGAAGACATAAAAAAATATGATAATCTGTCCGGTCACGTTCCGGGAGAAATTGCCGTCCGGGCCGAGGGCTGGGGCTATATCAGTCTGGAGGCTGAGGCTGACGGAGATTTCATCCATCTGTTAAAGAGAAACGCCACCCAGGAGGATTTTAAGGACGGCGTGTGCAGGCTTCCCTACCTGATCCTGTCGGAAAATCTGCACGGCGGAAACAACTACGGAGCTATCTTTGTGACGGCTGCCGGTGAGAGGCACAGGGTTGACATTGAGGTGACGGCAGGCTCGGAGAAGGCTAGGAGAAATCTCGCCTTCCGGGAGGATTTGAAGCGCTATCTGGAGCTCCGGCTTCAGTATGAGGGCCAGTCTGTTCTGGAATCTGACAGCGAGAGCCCAGAGGGAGCTGCCGGGGCCCTTTCCCAGACCGGACGCAGGCAGGGGAAAAAAGGGGGGAAGCCCCAGGAGGAGAGGGGCACTTCCAGCAAACGGCTGCTCTCATCCATGAGCCGTTTGCTGGATCAGATGAAGATTTCCTGCGAGGATGTGTTCATCCGGCTTCTGGAGGCAGAGTGCCTGCTGCTTTCCGGCAGGAAGGATCGGGCGGCAGCCCTTCTCGACGCAGTGAGGGAGCAGGCCCTCGCAGAGCGGGACGAGAAGGTGATGAATTACTGTCTGTTCCAGTATCTGCAGGTGACGGTCTCCGGCGATGAAAACCAGAGGGAGTCCTTCCTGCGCCTCCTGCGCCGCTATTTCGCAGGAGAACAGGGGAATTTCTATTTCTATATGATGATGCTCAGGCTCGATCCGGAGCTTGCAGAAAATCCGGCTACAGTCTATGCCGATCTGCGCAGGCAGTTTCGGGAGGGAGCGGCAAGTCCGTTCCTGTTTCTGGAAGCCTGCCGGATTCTGTCCTGGGAACCAGGCTTCCTGAGGGAGATGGAGGCCTTCGAGTCTCATGTGATCTACTTTGGGGCAAAGAGAGGATTGTTGACGGAGGAGCTGGCTCTGGCGGCTGCCAGGCTCATGGACCGGGAAAAGGAGTACCGGCCCTTTGGCCTTAAAATACTGACAGCTCTGTACAGCTGTTATGCCCATCCGGAAATTCTGGTATCTGTCTGCTCCATGCTGATACGAGGCAACAAGAGAGACGGCAGATATTTCGAGTGGTATGAGAAGGGGGTGGAGGAGGGGCTCACCCTCACAAGACTCTATGAGCACTATCTCTACTCCATGCCCGAGGACTATGGGAGGCGCCTGCCGAGGGAGTTGCTTCTCTATTTCTCATACGGAAATGAACTGGATGCCGGGGGCAGGGCAAAGCTCTACCGGAATATTCTGGAATTTTCCGGCCGGGAGGATTCGGTGTTCCGTCTCTATGAGAGGACCATTGAGAAATTTGCCCTGTCCCAGCTTTTCGAGGGTAAGATAAACGAGAACCTGGCCTTTATTTACCGGAGAATGATCTATCTGGATGTGGTGGATCGGCAGCTGGCGGGAGTGCTCCCCTCTGTGCTGAAATCCAGAAAGGTGACAGTGGGGGATGAGGCAATCCGGTATGTGGTGGTGCGCCATGAGGAGCTGACCACGGAGGATGCCTATCCCTTAAACGGAGGGACTGCCTATGTGCCCCTGTTTTCCGACCGGGATATTCTGATGTTCCAGGATGGGGCCGGAAACCGCTTTGTGAGTACGCCCTATACGGCTGAGGCGGCCATGGAGGAAGAGAAGCTGATCAGGAGATGCTTTGAAGTGTATCCGGAGCACCC
>JAHZAR010000079.1:3164-9325 GCA_019423835.1 Clostridiales bacterium
TGCTTTTGAACGCCTGCCAGAAGGTGATGGAGAGCGCCGACAGGGAGAATGCAAAAGAGGAAGGAGACGGGAAACGGTCAGAGGAGCAGGAGGAGAAAAAGGCAGGCGGAATGGGAGAGGCGGAGGCTCAGGTGCTTCTGAGAGCACTCTCAGAGCCGGCACTTCATCCCATTTACAGAAAGAAAATTCTGTCTGTTCTGACGCGGTATTATGTGCAGTGCGCTCTGCCGGGAGAGCTGGGAAACAGAGAGCCTGCGATCTCCTTCCTGCTGTCTGTGGACAAGGATTCCATGAGCGGCACAGAGCGGGCCCAGGTGATGAAGGCCCTGATCTCCCAGGGCTATTATACGGAGGCCTATGACATGGTCTGCCGCTACGGGAGCGAGGAGATGGGGATGAAGGAGCTCAGGGAGCTTGTCATCAAAATGCTTCTGGATTCCCTGCTCCGGGAGGATCAGAGGCTTTTGAGCCTTTCTTTCCAGGTGTTCCTTGCAGGACAGGCGGAGAGCACCATTCTGGATTACCTGTGCGAATATTTTAACGGGACAGTGGATCAGATGTTTAACATTCTGCTTGCCGGAATCCGCGAACAGGTGGACACGGCCGACATGGAAGAGAGGCTCCTGTGCCAGATGCTGTTTACCGGCTGCACAGAGAAGATGGACCGGGTGTTCGATCTCTATGCCTCCAGGAAAAAGACGAAGGAACTGATTGTCAGAGCTTATTTTACGGTGAAGTGCATTGAGTATTTCATAGAAGAGAAGCCGGCCCAGGACAAGGTATTTGCCTATCTGGAGGGAGCGATCTACAACAGCTCAGACAGGGAGAAGATCCCGGATATTTATCTGCTGGCGCTGACGAAGTATTATTCGGCGCTGCCTGCCCTGACCAAGGAGCAGAGGGAGCTGTGCCAGAGTGTGACGGCTGTGCTTCTGGAATCGGGGATGGAGTTTGCCTATTTTAAGGAGCTTTCCCGCTTTGCTCCTGTTCCCTTAAGGCTTCTGGACAAGGAGATCATTGAGTACCATGGGGAGAAGGACTCTTCCCCTGTACTTAAGGTGAGAGTACTGCCTGAGGAGCAGGATTTCTCCTGTGAGGAGCTTAAGGAGGTATACAAGGGGATTTATATCCGGGAAAAGGTAGTGTTCGAGGGGGAGGTTCTGGAATACCAGATTTATAAAAACAGAGACGACAAAGAGCCTACTGTCTGCGGAACCATCGAGCGGAGAGAGCCTCCGGTAAAGATGCAGGACACCAGGTTTGCCCTTCTCAATGAGATGAGCTTAAGCTATGATGTGAAGAATGAGAACACGCTCAGAGAGCAGATGGAACGCTATCTGGTGCGAGATGCGTCTGTGGCAGAGCTGTTTGGCGTGATATAGGAGAACGGAGAAAGGAACTTTTAGATGGACGGACTTGTACTTGGAATTGACCTGTGCGATGCATACGCATCCATAACGGCTGTGGAGCCTGAGCGGACCTGGACTGTCAGGACGGCTGTCTGCAGAAACAGGAAGGCAGATGAGTGGTATGTGGGCGAGGAAGCCTCAGTCCGGGCCATGGCGGGAGACCCTTCTGCAGACAGGCTGCTGACCAGGCTCATGAAAGACGAAAAGACAGAGATGGGCGGGCAGGAATTTTCCGGTCTGGAGCTTCTTAAACGCTTTTTAAAGGAAATCGTGGAAATCCCCAGGAAGGCCATGGAGGAGGAACAGATAAGCCAGCTTGTCATCACCCTCAGAAGGACGGAGGTAAAGCTGATGGACAGCCTGCTCTACTGCGCCGATTATCTGGGGATTCCGAGAAACCGTGTCCACATTATCAGCCATACGGAGAGCTTTGTCTACTATGTGATGAGCCAGAAACGGGATGTGTGGAGCAATCAGGTGGGAATGTTCGAGCTCTCCGAGGGCTGTGCCAGATATTATGAGCTGAAGACACAGAGGGGATCCAGACAGATGATCGTGACGGCTGACACAGAGGTGCTTCAGGAGGAAATTACCATGGAGTACCTGGCGAGGCCCGAGGGGGCAGCCTCGGAGGATCAGTTTCTGGCCGCCTGTGCGGACCGGATTCTCGATAAAAGACTGTTTTCAGCCATTATCCTGACAGGCAGCGGCTTTGCCACCACCGACTGGGCTGACAGCTTCATGAAGAAGGTCTGCAAAAGAAGGCGTGTATTTGCGGAATACGGCCTGTTTTCCAAGGGCGCAGCCTACAGAGCCTCCGATTATCTGAAGGAGAAGACAGCCTATCCGTTCATCTGTGTCTGCGAGGGGAGACTCCGGTACACAGTATCCATGCGGGTGGTGAGCCGGGGCAGGGACATCAATCTGGTTTTAGCTGCCGCAGGAGACAACTGGTATGAGGCCAGAAGCACGGTGGAGCTGATCGCGGACGGCGAGGACAGCCTGGAATTTACTATTTCCTCCCTGGAACAGAGGAAAAGACGGACGGTCTCTGTAGAGCTTACTGATTTTCCAAAGAGGGAGAATAAGACCAACCGGATCCAGGTGACAATCGGATTTTCCGACGAGAATACAATGATCATTATGGCGAAGGATAAGGGCTTTGGAGAGCTGTTTCCCGCCACGAAAGCGATGGTAAGACAAGAGGTTATACTATGAGTTTGATACTGTGCAGACAGGAGGAGGTAAAAAATCCCCTTTACATTGAGGCGCTGGGCGTCCATATCTGGTCTTCCCAGGAACTCTGCTATGTCATTTACAATTATCCGCTTCTGGCCATGGATCATTTTCTGGATGACAGCCTGACGGAGTTCATCGAGAAGGAGCTTCAGATGACAGTTCTCTCCGTAAAGATCCAGAATGGCCTGCGAAACGGGGAGGATAAGGATGAGCTGATCTTTATGATCCTGGAGGAGTGCGGCTGCTATGACACAAAGGAAATCATGGCCTTCCGCCAGAAGATTGCCACCTACCGGGGGATGGGACCGTTTGAGTTTGCAAAGGTAACGGCCGACTATTATTACAGTCTGCGCCAGTATGGGACGGCCCTCAGCTGCTATGAAAAGCTCCTGGACGACAGGAGAAATACGGCCGCTGATGACGAATTCCTGGGGCGTATCTGGAATAACATCGGAGCCTGCTATGCAGGGCTGTTCTGGTTTGACAAGGCCATGCAGGCTTATGAGATGTCCTGGATTTACAGAAAGGATCAGGATACAGTGAAAAGGATGTATTATCTGACCCTGATGGATCCGAAGCTCAAGGTTAAGGAGCGGTTCGGCGGTGACCTTCTGGAGGAAAAAAAGGATGAGTGGAAGGAGGCCTTTGACGAGGCTGTCTCAAGAGCTGAAAAATCGGAGGGAGTCCGGCGGGTGGAGGAGATGTTCAACCAGGAGGAATCAAGCCGGAGAAGGGCATCCGGGGAGCTTCTCTCCAGGTGGAAATCGGGATACAGGACCATGATTTAGAAAAGCAGGCTCTGAGGAATCCGGAAAGGATCGCTCAGAGCCTGCCGTAGTTTGCAGATTTGCCGCGGAAAGGAGAAAAGGCTATCGGGATACCAGATGGCCGATATTCTTGATCAGCACAGAGATGGTTCCGTCCGGGTTTGTGATAAATTCCACACGGTCCGGGTTCTGGTATTCCTCCATGGGAATCGTGATCTCAATGCCCGTATCGGTGGTCAGGCGCTGGCTCTTGAACTTCTTGACGGTCTGCTCGTTTCTGGGCTGTACAGTCTCGTAGGACAGATTGTATTTTTCCATCTTTTCGTCGAAGGCCTCCTGCATTTCCGGGCTGTCCGGAAAAACCTTTTCCCGCAGAGCCTCTACCTTGAGTGCCCCCTCCTCCTCCAGCTCCTTATAGATCACGTTTTTAATTTCCATTTTCCTCTCTGCATCGTCGTCGCCGTAGTATTTCCGGTTTACCTGCTCGACAGCCTTCGTTACGAGATCCAGCTTGGATTTCTGGGACAGGGGAGCGTGGCATTCCAGGTACAGTTCAGAGAAGTACAGGCGTTTTTCCCCATTGACTTCATACTTTTTTTCCGTGACAAGGAGCTCACCCGTTCCCAGATTCACGGCAAAGGCCTCCGAGAGCTTCTGGCCCTGTCCGGGCAGGAGCGCCCGCTGAAGGATAATGCTGTTGCTGTTCTTTCCCTCTTTTTCACTGGTCAGGTGAGTGTAGGAGGTCTTATAATTCATTTTCAGGAAGGCCAGATAGTCGCTGCCGGAAGCAGAAAATACCACCACAGCCAAATCGGCCGGAGGAATGTCAATGTTGGCACTCATAATGTCATAGAGAAGCTCTGCCAGACGCTTGCTTGTTTCCACAAAGTTTTCCGGCGTACACTGCTCAAGCAGCTTTTTGACCTCTGAGCTCTCTCCGAAACGGCAGTGCTTTACATCGTCGCTTTCCGTGAATTTTTCGATATGAGCCTTTAAAAAATCTGAGAGATCCCCTGACAGATCGATAGGACAGTCAGAGAGGACGGGGATTCCCACACCAGAATCTAATATATGTACAATTCCAAGTTTCATAATCATGTCTTCTGCTTTCATATGATTCCTCCAGATTAAAAAGTAAAGCCAGTCTGAGCTGTGTCCGAATTATGCGGACAGGCAGGATGCAGACCTGGTAAAATTCTCATTGTATTATAGCGGAACAGGAAAAAAATTTCAAACAGGAATGGGAAAAGACGGTGGGAAAGAGGATGGGGAAAGCGGACAAAAGAGACAGTGGGGCAGCGGCCTGAGAAGAGAGATGAGGAAAGCGCTATGGGGGTGAGGGGAGAAAAAAGTGCTCCCGCCTGGGAAGAAACTGTTCTGTCCCAGACGGGAGCTGCCTGGAGAGGCGGCTCCCCAAAAGACAGGAACCGGCCGCTTTAAGACAAAGCCCCTTCGGCCGGCTGGCCTGCAAAACCGGAGGAACCCCCGGAGCTTTCCGGACCTTCCAGGTCAGCGGGAGCCTTTGGAAGTTCGGCGTCCTCACTCTCAGCAGGAGCAGCGGGGGCCTTCGGAAGTTCGGCATCATCGCTTTCTGCAGGAACAGCGGGGGCTTTCGGGCCGGAAGGATTGGTGATGCTTTGGATTTCCGTTACACTGCGGACATTTCCATCCTCAGAATAGGAAAATTCCAGCTGCGTGCCGGGCTGCATAAACGGAAGTCTTTCGTTTACATCAATAAATGCAGTGTACACATGAGAGTCATCTTCAAGGGTGAAGTAGTAGCAGGTGCTGCCGGAAACAACGGCGTCTGCCACGGCAGCTACGGTTCCGGAGATCTCTGTGCTCTCCGTCTTCTCAGGGAGCGCTACCTCCTCAAGGTTCAGCGCTTTTCTGTAATTGCTTTTGGCCTCATCGATGGTCTGCCCGGTGCCTACAATCTGATACTGCTCTACATCTACAAAAGCGTACATCTTTACAAGCCCTGCATTGTCCTTCAGGGAGACAAAATAGGTAGGACGGTCGGAGATATTTAAGAGCAGCGGGAAGGTAGCGGTGTAGTTCAGATGCTGAACCTGTCCCTGGGCTGAAGCCATGGCAGAGGTCTCGGTGGCTCCGGGCACGGTATAAAATTTCGTTTCCTTTGTGCGGCAGTTGACGAGGCCGAAGCCGATATTGGACTCGTCGGCGGTAACAGAGCTCATGCCTGTGTAGAGATAGACATCGTCATTGATTGCCATATAGTTGTAGCCGTAGGTGGTGCGGCGCACATCCTTCTGCCCGAAAATAGAATTCAGATAGCCGTGCTGGAATTTTCCGTTGTCATCCAGCTGGGCGATCAGAAGATCCGCATAGTAGAGCTGATCCACCCACTGGGGCACCTCCTCCTTCGGGTACCAGACGCTCTCGCCGGTAACAGCATTGACCATGACAGCCCCATTAATATCTTTGCCGTCCCACCAGCCGATGCGGTAGGAGATAGTCGGTGCAATCCAGTAGGGGGTTCCGCTGTCGTCGATCTCAAAGGACACGGTTTCAAATATCTTTGTCGGATAGTTGAAGCGGATGTAGCGGTAGATATTGCGGAAAAAATATTCGCTTGGGGAATATTTCATGCCGCTGTCCAGCCACACCAGGTTGGTCTCCTGGGTCACCATGTCGACGGTCAGGTAGGCTGGAAGGCCCTCCTGGTGGTTAAACAGCCATTTGATGGGATCTGCATACCGGAGAGGCGTCACACGGTAGGGAG
>JAHZAR010000079.1:9335-10063 GCA_019423835.1 Clostridiales bacterium
CGGTGGTCGCCGCAACATTAAAAAATCTGGGTGTAGTCGTTCTGAATCTCAAACTGGGAGACCAGCTCTGTCATCTCACCCAGCTTTCTGCTTCCCAGGCGGGAGGCAGTATCCTTGTCAACCACCGGAATCTGGGACATACTCAGCTCAGCCACATCCTCGGCGAAGTCACCGTTTTCAATGGCAATCAGGTCGCGGTACCTTGTGGCATTGAAAAACTGGATGCCTAAAAGGGAAGCGACAGCCATAAAAATAATGATGATTCCGATGGCAATGAAGCAGTAGTTCAGCGGCCTGCCCAGATTGACACGGCTTTTTTTCCCGCTGCTTCTGCGGAATACGAACTGCCCGGTGGTTTCATCCCTGACCATCTCCACCCCGCGGCCGGAGCCGAGTGTCTGAATAAAATCCTTCATGCAGGACAGAAAATTGACTACGAGAACAATCAGGATGCAGAGGATCAGGAAGATAAAGAAATTCCGGTCCTTTGGGTTGATTGCCGGGAGCATGGAATAAAACAGCAGAAAAATGAGCACTGCTGATATGAGAATCCTGACAATGATTGATGAAGCATTTCTGGTTTTCATAGAGTCCTCCTTTATATATGTAGAAACTATTGTATCATTTACAGGAAGAAAATCAAGGATGCGGAAGGAACTTAATGGAAAATTAAGTAACAGTTCAGCCATATATCTTCTTGCCCGCTTGAAGCAGACAAGAAGCGTCTG
>JAHZAR010000079.1:10073-12601 GCA_019423835.1 Clostridiales bacterium
GCATGGCTGAACTGTTACGAAAATTAATGGAATTGAGGATGAAATGCTGCGGATTTTTATAAGACGTCAGGAAAAATGAAAAATACAGGGAGGAAGAAGAGAAAAGGATAGGGGGAGGATGTGGTATAATGACTGCAGAGCAGTCATTATACCTGCGCCGAGCCGCTGGCGCCCGAAGGGAGCCAAAACACAACTGCGGCGAGTGCGCACCCCTCGGAGAGATACATATCCAGAGGATATGGTATAATGACTGCAGAGCAGTCATTATACCTGCGCATACCGGTTTCAGCAAAGACGGCTGCAGGCATCTGGGGACCGGGAAATATGAAAGAGAATGCGGGAGGAGAGGAAGAGATGAACCTGAAAAAAATACATCATGCGGCAATTATTGTATCGGATTACAGGAAATCCAGAGAGTTTTACGTGGACAAGCTGGGCTTTGAGGTGATCCGTGAGAATTACAGGGCAGACCGGGGTGACTACAAACTGGATCTGCAGATGGACGGCTGCGAGCTGGAGCTGTTCGGAATAGCGGGAGCGCCTAAGCGCCTGTCCTATCCGGAAGCCTGTGGGCTCAGGCATCTGGCATTCGCTGTGGAAGATATAGAGGAGACAGTGAGGGAATTAAACGATATGGGAATCGAAACAGAGCCTGTAAGGGTGGATGAATTTACCGGGAAGAGGATGACATTCTTCAAGGATCCAGACGGACTGCCGCTGGAGCTGCATGAGTGATGAGAGGAGGGGAAGGTGCCTCCGGAGACTGAGAAAGGGACAGCAGAGAAAGATGACAAAATGTATTGAAATAATGAAATAATAAAAAATATGAAAGAGGGCCTCTGAACAGATCGTTCAGAAGCCCTCTTCATGAATGCGATAAGCCCGTCTCGGAATCGTTTAAATCCCGATCCCTGAAAAAAGTGGAGACAACGGGATTCGAACCCGCGACCTTTGCGTTGCGAACGCAACGCTCTCCCGGCTGAGCTATGTCCCCGTTTGCTAAAAGCAATTATATTATAACACTCTGTCCGGGGAAATCAAGATTTGATATGGAAAATCATGCGAGGCTGGCCGTTAAACTGTGAAAAAAGGGGAAAGGTACGAAAAAAGGAAAGGAAAAAGGGGGAGTCCGGCAGGCGTTCAGCCTGCCGGGATATGAAAAAGAATTAAGTAGCAAGCAGTGTTTCTTGTCTTGCTGACTGTATCATACCAATCAGGTGTGAAGGAATTGTGGTGAAAATGTGAAAAAAGTGTGTTTCCGTGAGCAAAAAAGATAAAGGGCAGCAGAGGGAGGAAAAGAAACAAGAGGGGCTTCAGCCACAAGAAAATCATAAGAAAATCTTTAACAAATACTCCCATTTGTGCCACAGGCCGCAGGTTGACCGGACTGTAAAATGATGCTATAATCTATGAAGCCGCAGCAGGCCCAGACTACTGCACAGGAAGACGACGGCATTTCCAGGAATTCCCGGGAGATGCAGGCCCGGTAGCGGGACTGCTATATTGCGGAAAACAGGATTACAGAGAGAATAAATGAAGCATTGGCACATGGATTCTGGCTGTATGGTAATAGAGCCGGTAGGCGGGCAGGGAAGCTGTCAGCCTAAGAGTTCTGCGGTTTTTAACTTGCAGAATGGCGGAGCATACCCAAAAAACAGCAAAATCAGTGCTTCTGGACAGGAGGAAGCCCGTAGGTGTGGTATGTAGTACAGGTATACGGTGGGAGGGAAGAAAATACGGCAGAGCTGATAAAACAATGGATTCCCAGACAATTTCTCACAGATTGTTTTATACCGGTCCGGGAAAGAGAACGGAAGTTTCACGGAAAATGGAATTTCGTCCGTGAGGTTCTCTTTCCCGGCTATATTTTTGTAGAAAGCAGCCAGCCGGAAAAATTATTTGAAGAATTAAAACGCGTTCCGAAACTGACAAGGCTTCTGGGAGGGGACGGAGGAGATGAACCCTGCTTTATCCCGCTTGAAAAGACAGAGGCCAGGGAGATCTTAAAACTGGGGGATGAAAACCACGTAACAGGAATTTCAAAAATCAGGATATCTCCAAAAACAGCGAAACAGGACGGAAAGCCCGGTGAAGATGGAGAGGGCAGAAAAGCGGAAAACAGGGTTGAGGTACTCAGCGGGCCTTTAAAAGGAAAGGAGGGCAGGATTGCGAGAGTAAACCTGCATCGGAGAGAAGCCGTAATCAGGATAGATTTTATGGGAAGGGAAACGGAAATTTTTCTTGGAATTGAAACGATAGGGGACAAATCCCCACAGAAAGAATTGAAAAAATAAATAGTCAGAAATGAAAACAGATTGTTAGGAATGGTAAAAGAGGAGAAAAGGGCAGGAAAAATGAATCGCAGACAATTTTATATGAAATGGAAACGGCTGTCAGATACAGTTCTGGCGGCGTTGGGGCTGATTATATTATCGCCCCTTTTTTTGTTGCTGATTATTCTGATCAAGCTCGACTCAAGAGGGCCGGTATTTTTCCGGCAGAGGAGGGTGGGGATTCACAGGAAATAT
>JAHZAR010000080.1:0-11045 GCA_019423835.1 Clostridiales bacterium
GATTTTCACCGGTACCCGGAAACGGGATGGCTGGAAATGCGCACCTCCGCCAAAATTGCAGAATATCTGGAGAGCCTGGGGCTGGAGGTGCTGACTGGGAAAAGCGTCTGCCGGGAGGGAGCCAGAATGGCTGTGCCGGACGATGAAACGCTCAGAGAACACTTCGAGCAGGTAAAGGGCCAGGGAGCGCCGGAGGAATTCCTGACAGAGGAAATGGGTCAGGGCTATACGGGAGTCGTGGGAATTCTGCGCTGCGGTGAGGGACCGGTGACAGCCCTTCGGTTTGACATTGACGCTCTGCCGATGACGGAGGCCGCCGACGGGGATCACCGCCCGTACCGGGAAGGCTTTTCTTCCGTCAACCACGGGATGATGCACGCCTGCGGCCATGACTGTCATGCGGCCATCGGCCTGGGAACGGCGAAGCTGCTGTCAGAGATTAGGGACAGCCTTCACGGCACTGTGAAATTTTTGTTCCAGCCAGGGGAGGAGGGGACAAAAGGGGCTTATGCCATGGTGGAAAACGGACATCTCGACGGAGTGAATTATTTTGCGGGAACCCATGTGGCGCCGGATGACAGGGAGGACGACGGCGATATTACGCCGGGAACCTACGGCTCTCTGGCCACCTGTAAGTATCAGGTTCTGTTTCACGGACAGTCAGCCCATGCCGGAGGTTTCCCGGAGGAGGGAAAAAATGCCGTTCTGGCTGCCGCCCATGCAACGGTCGGACTCTCAGGAATCTCCCGCCACAGCCAGGGAATCAGCCGTGTCAATGTGGGAGTCATTAAAGGCGGCAGCAACAGCAATGTGATAGCCGATGAGGCTATGATTATGATGGAGGTGCGAGGCGAAACCACGCAGATTAACGATTATATGGACAAGCGGGCAAGGGAGATCTGCCAGGCGGCCGCCTCTATGGAGGAATGCACCTGTGAGATGGAGCTTTTAGGCCATGCTCCGTCCCAGGTCAGCAGCCCTGAACTGATCGAGAGGATTGCAAAGCTGGTAGAAACTCACCTGCCCCAGTACCGTGTCAGCAGCAATCCCAACGCGAGAAACTGGGGCAGCGAGGACATTGGGTTTATGATGAACCGTGTTCAGGAGCAGGGAGGACAGGCCGTGTACATGAGGACCATGACGAAAATGGCTTCCCCGCAGCATACCGTTCGCTTTGATGTGGACGAGGAAGTGCTGGTAAAAGGAGTGGCGTCCTTTTCGGCGATTGTGTACGACCTGCTGAAATAGGCGGTCAGCTTTCCTCTCACAGGTGCCGTTTGACGCGTCTCTATCAGGCAGAGAGAGGAGCCTCTTTTATGAGGCGGCATCAGGGAGATGAGTCAGACAGGGAAAAACGGTGCAGAGGCATGATAAAGCCGGAGCGCTCACAGATGTGAGGAAACCAGAGCGCTCCGGCCTTTGCTGTCAGGTCAGAAAATCGTACAGCACCGGTTTATCCGGTCTTGCTTTTAGACAGACTGCCGCTGGAAATGCCGACCTGCACAGAAAGCTCCCTGAGGGACATTTTTTCGGTCTGCCGCTGTGCGGCAGGCAGACGAAAAAGAGGAGAAAGGCTGTGGCAGGAACCAGATTAAAAGAACAAATAGTTGAAAAAAACTTGCAAAAACAAATTTTTTATGGTATTATATTACCTGTCAAAAGGAAAACGTATGGGGATATAGCTCAGCTGGGAGAGCGCTTGAATGGCATTCAAGAGGCCGTGGGTTCGAGTCCCATTATCTCCACTTTCGTGAAACCCTTGTAAATGCTGGAAAAGCCAGTGTTTACAAGGGTTTTTTGTTTTTTGGCCTCTGCGGAATCCGGTGCAGCAGTGTAATCTGTGATAAAAAAGTTACTCTGCCGGCAAAATGTGTGAAACGGTAAAAAGGTATTGGAAACATCAATGATTCGGATATGCGATCGTCACACGGGCAGCAAAGGAAGGGAATCCTGATGAAAGAAAAGCAGATATTCTATATTTTCCGAAATTGTGGTATACTTCATGGAAGAGGCTGCAGAAAAAGGATGGCGGATATTAAAGAAAAGAAAGCTCCTGCCAGGAGTATGAGAAGGAATCATATAAGAACGAGAGGAGGGGGACGCCTATGTGCGGCCGCTACTATCTGAATGGGGAGACTGTCAGGGAAATAGGAGAGCTGCTTGCTTTATGGAACCACAGGACAGGATGGGAAGACTGCAGCAGCGCCGGTGAAGATATTTCTGGCTGGGAAAGAGGGCTGTGGAGAAAGAGAGTCCGAAAGACACTGGAAGCTGTGCCGGATGGAGGGAGGAAAACAGATATGGAGGCAGGGGAGGAACTGTGTCCCGGCCGGACTGCTCCCGTTCTGGTCTGGAATGGTCAGGCATTTGCCATAGAGGAGAAGAAATGGGGATTTTCCGGAAAGGAGAGGAACCGGCTTCTCTTCAATGCCAGAGCAGAGACGGCTCTGGAAAGGCCCAGCTTTCGGGGATGCATGGAAGCGCGCCGCTGCCTGGCTCCGGCCTCCTGCTTTTATGAGTGGAATCAGGCCGGAGAGCGTTTTACCTTCACAGGGCCGGCGGGGAAGAGTCTGCTTCTGGCCGGATGCTATCAGGCCGGTGAGGAGAGAGATGAGTTTGCTATCCTAACAGTCGGCGCAGATCAGACCATGCTTCCCGTACACGGGCGTATGCCCCTTGTCATAGAAAAGGGCCGTGCCGGGGAATGGCTGAAGGACAGCGCCAAGACTGCCGGATTCCTGGAAGGACCATATCCTGAAATTGAAAAAAAGACAGAGTATGAACAGCTCCGGTTTTCCTTTCTGCAGTGAAGGAAGAAAGGATTTTCCATAAAATGTATCTTGAACCGCCTGTGTGAATTTGATATAATCAGTTCATAAGAACATATGTTCTGATTGGACGGCAGTTTGCCTTACAGTTTCAGGAGGGGATAGGAATGGTATTTAAGACAGACTTCGGCATACAGGATAAAGACAGCGGCCAGCTGAAGGGACGGCAGCTTGCAGTTGCCTGCGGCTGCTGGTTTACCAGTACGGGCAGACCGATTCCGCGTCTGATTAAATTTCAGGACGAAAATGGGGAGCTTCAGACAATCCAGACGATACAGGTGGATTACGAGGAGGAGAAGTATTACTCAGGGATTCCCTTTCATGAATTTGGCTGCCGGATTTTTTTCCACGGTCTGTGGATGCAGGTGCATCTGCTGTATATGAAGGAACAGAACCGCTGGCTGATGCGGCTGCCGGGGTAGCATGGCAGAGACTGGAAAAGAGAAAGAGAAAGCTTCGGAACAGGTTTCCGAAAAAGCGGCTGTAAACGCGGATGCAGAGGAATCCTGCAAATGAAGAAAAATGTTCAGGAGGGAAAGAAAAATATGAAATCTGAAGAAGAGAGAGTGCCAGACAGGGAAAATACAGAAAATATCAGAGAGACAGCAGGCAGCGGAAAAGCAGAAATGAGCGGGGAAGCAGAGAAGGCGGTTTCCCTGCTGTGCCGCCGGGGACTGCTGGCCCATGTGGATATGATAGAGGCAGTCAGGAGAAAAAATGCGCAGATCCTGTATGCCTGTGAGGATGGCGTTATGATCTACGAGACAGACAGCAGAACCTGCATGATTGCGGCAGACAATCTGGAGCCGTGTCGGAATATCCTGAAAAAGAATACATACCATCAGTTCGCTGTGCATAACAGGGAACTGGCGGAGGAAATTCAGAAAGAGTATCACTTTTCCACAAGTGTGGCCACCAGCCAGGCTGCGTGGATGAAGGCAGAGCCCCCCGTATTTGACGACAGCGGTATTATCCGCCTGAAGCCGGAACATGCAGAAGAGGTGTGCAGCCATTACACGACCATGGAAGATCCCGGAGAGTACGTGAAGGAGCTGATTTCCAGGGGGCAGATGTGGGGAATGTTTCAGAATGGAAATCTGGCTGGCTTTGTGGGAGAACACCTGGAAGGAAGTATGGGGCTTCTGGAGGTCGTGCCGGAATACAGAAGGCAGGGGATTGGACTCCGGCTGGAGTCTTATCTGATCCGGCACTTTACGGAACAGGGAAGAATTCCCTTCTGTCAGATCATTGAGGGAAATGACGAGTCCATGAATCTTCAGAAAAAGCTGGGCATGGAGATTGCCGCCCCGCCTACCTGGTGGCTTTTTGACTAAGATTGTTTAAGGGAAGAAAAGTGACAGGCAGCCGGCAGAATATCTGCCTGTCACTTAGCCGGTGATGAGACGACGCAAGTCAGTCAAAGGTGCCGGCAAGGCTTTCGGGAATTGTAAATTCTACGGCTCCCATGGAGCCGGGAGCTACCGCGTATTCATCAAAGGCTACGACCAGGGAGCCGCTTTCTGACAGATAGAAGCTCTCCGCACCTGTCAGACCAGAGAAACCGCCTGTGTCGGAGTCCAGGAAATAGGTTACATTTTTATCTGCTTCCATCTGTTCCTGCATCTGACTCAGGATATTGCCGCTGACCTCCCTCAGCGCCTCCTTGCTTCCCAGCAGTTCAGACAGAGTTAAGGGTTCGCCTGTCTGCTTATCAATGGTATAGGTCTGGAAGGATTCGGCTCCGCTGGCCATAATACGGGTAGTGATGATGCGGAGGGAGAGATAGCGTGTTCCGTCGTGGGTAACCTCGTAGGAGGAGGAAACAGAATAATGCCCCTCAGCTCCTGTCTCATCCCTGGCCTTCTCATATTCGGCAATCAGACCGTCAATGTAAGAGGAAATCTCCTGGCTGGCAGGCAGCTCTTCTCCTGCTTTGTCCACGAGGACAGGGCGGGTAATGTCTGCCGAAACCCGCTCATTTCCATCCTGGTACGTTTCGCCCTTCTTTACATATATCCCTGATTCGCCTGCTGCGAAAGAGGAGTCACTGGCAGCTTCCTGAGAATTTTCAGTCTCCTGTCCGGAGAGCGAAGACTCTGTGGCGGCTGATGCCGGCACGCCTCCGGTGTCTGGGCCACTTTTGGCACAGCCGGCGAAAAGCAGCATGGCTGCCGACAGACAGGGAAGAATAAAATACTTTTTTTTCATAGAAAATCTCTCCTTTTCTTGTTTTCTGTCATATAGACGGAGCAGAGGACAAAAAAGTTGGGGAAAAGAATTTTTTTCTAAAGTCAGTAGGATTAAGGAGGTGGATTCATTGATTCTCAGCGTCAGCAGGAGAACAGACATTCCGGCCTTTTACAGTGAATGGTTCTTTGACAGGCTCAGAGCAGGAAGCTGCCTGGTCAGGAATCCATTTAACCCACATCAGCTCAGCAGGATTCCCATGACGCCGGAAACGGTGGAGTGTATCGTATTCTGGACCAAAAATCCGGGCCCAATGCTTGGAAAACTTGGGCTTCTTGATCCGATCCCCTTTTATTTTCAGTTTACGCTGACCGGATACGGGAGAGAGATAGAGCCGGGATTTCCTCATAAGAAAGAGTATATGATTCCCCTGTTCCGGGAGCTGTCCTCACAGATTGGAGAAGACAGAGTTGTGTGGAGATACGATCCGATCTTTTTTACCGGCAGGTACACTGCCGATTACCACCTCAGGGCGTTCGGACAGATTGCGGAAGCACTTCAGGGATATACCAGACGGGTGGTTATCAGCTTTCTGGATCTTTATGCAAAAGTAAAGAGAAATATGAAAGCATACGGCGAAGAGCTGAAAACGGTGCCTGACAGCAGTGCACTCGGCCCGTTTGTCAGCGCCCTGTCGGAAATTGCCGGTGAACACGGAATGGAGATCTGTGCCTGCGCAGAGGCCTGTGATCTGTCCCGGTTTGGGGTAAAAAAGAGCGGCTGTATCAGCGAAGAACTGCTGGAACGGGCAGCAGGCCGGAGTGTGGAGACGAGAAAAGCAAAAGGCCAGAGAGGAGAGTGTCTTTGTGTGGAGAGTACAGATATAGGGGCGTATCATACCTGTCCAGGAGGCTGCCTGTACTGTTATGCCAATGACAGCAGAAGAAGAGTGGAGGAAAACAGAAGGCTCCGGGATCCCAGATCTGCCCTGCTGTGCGGAACGGTTGGAGAAAACGACAGGATAACGGAAAAGCGTGCAGACCGAAGAGCCATACGGTAAATCATACCTCTTCGGTCTGGTTTTTCCCATACTTTCCTGCACCTGCAGCCAGTCTCACACAGAATGCAGGGATGCACGCTTTCTGTGTGAACGAAATTTTACATTTCAGGCACAGGTGCGGTGTAGAGTCCCAATTTGTGGAAGTTATACCAGTCCATTATGTTCTCCTTATCTGCCACATTTAAGGCAAGTAAGATTTCTTTTGCAAATTCCATCGGCGCTGTGCCATTGGCAGTGACTATATTTTTGTCTCTGACTGCCTGCCTCGCAGTATAGTTCTGTTCACCGGTGTAATGCTCCCCCGCCCATTGTTTTAAGTCATTCAAATCATTACTTGTATGGATTACTTCATTTAAAGCGCCGACGGTACCCAAAAAGGCAGAGGCATCGCAGATGCCGGCTAATAATCTGCCTTTCTGACGGCAATCCTCAATAAGCGCTTTCAGCTGATAGGCACTTTCATTTCTCCATGTCATACCTCCAATCAAAATGAGCGCTTCGTAGTCGCTGGGGACAGACTTAATATCGTAATCGGGCATGATTCTGAATCCACCGATTGACTGAACGTAATCCTTAGATAAGGACACTGTCTTGATTTCATACTGTCCCTTTCCTAACATAGCTACTGCAGAAGAAATATATGCCGCCTCCCAGTCTGCATACTGCTGTAAAATCACGAATAAAATTGTTTTTTTCAACCTTCTTTTCTCCTTTTCCAATTCTGATTTACAGATATATTATAGCTTCATCCGGCATCACCTGCAATGAAACAATGTTTGCTTTCATGCAGGGCACTGTTTTTGCCCATTGCTTTGATCCTGTCAAAATGGAAACAGGGATCGTTCAGGATAAAAGTCAGGATTGACATAACAAAAAATGTTATGATATAATCAAAAAAACAAACATAACAATTTATGTTATGATTGACATGCCCGGAAACAGCATGAAAAGCAAAGGGAAAATTGAAATCAAGGGGAACAAGGAGGAAAATTAGATGAGACAATCAAAACCGCCAAGAACGGAATCACAGGAAATTCCCGATCAGGAGAGAACTGCGGCAGGAAGGAAAAAACTCTGTCTGCGCACGGAAAAAGAACTGAGAGCCTACATGCATCCGCTCCGGCAGAAGATTCTCCGCTGCCTTTTCCTAGAGCCGTCTGGAATGACGGCTAAGCAGCTTGCGGACTGCCTTCACGTGGCACCGTCCAGCGCAGGGCACCATCTGGCAGCCCTTGAAAAGGTCGGACTTGTAGAGCTGTCCCACACAGAGAAGATTCATGGCCTGACAGCCAAATATTACCGCGCGGCGGCAGTGGACGTGTGTCTGAAAGAAACGGAACCGGCAGCCGGCCGGATGAGAGACGCCCTCGTCAGAACTTCCATGAACGAGCTGGAGGAACATTTTTTTAACATGGTTCGGGAGACGGAAAAGAAGTCCCAGGAATTAGATCCTGAGAAGGGGGATGCGATGTTCGGCGTCATTTACCTGAGACAGGAGGAGATCACGCAGCTGCGCCGCAGGCTGGCAGATTTTTTATCGGAGCATTCAATGCCCTCGGAGGGGACGGTACCCTGCGAGTACGGTCTGATTTTCTGCCAGGCTGAAAATGGATGGAAAAAAGGTGAAAAGAGGTGACAGGGATATAGAGAAGGATATGGAGAAGATACAGAAGCAAAAGCGAATGGGCAGAGGTATGAGAAAAAACAGAATTTTAGAAGGAGCGCTTCTGGCACTGGGACTGGAAGCTGCCAGGAAGGGAGCGCTGGCCGCAGTGCTGAGCCTGATTGTGCTGAGAAAGGGGCTGACTTTTTCACAGCTCTCAGCTGCGTTTGCCGTTTTTTCAGCCGCGTCATTTCTGCTGGAAGTGCCCAGCGGGGTGCTCGCCGACTGTGCAGGAAGAAAACGGGTATTTATTGCGGCGCAGGCTGTAGGGCTGGGAGCCCTGCTTCTGATGCTGGAGGGACATTCCTTTTGGGCAGTCTGCACAGCGTTCTTTCTCTACGGCGCATCCGGGGCGTTTTCCAGCGGAAGTATGGACGCACTGTACATGGACTCCTGCATTGCAGACGGAGCCATAACAGTTGAGAGGGGAGCTATGCATCTGGAGCTGGCAGAAATTTCAGGCTGTGCAGGGGGAGCCCTTCTCGGAGGTGTTCTGAATTACGCCGGAGGGAGGCACTCGGCAGAGACGGCGAGCCAGTTTGTTCTGACTGGGGCAGTGATATTGACGGCAGCGGCCCTCTTTTGCGCCCTTTTCTTTACCGCAGAGGCAGGGGGGAACAAGGCGTCTTATAAGGGGCATGCGGGAGAGGACGAAAGTGTGTGGGAGAAGGCGAAACGGAAGGGAGAAAACCATCTGGCGGCCAGAGAAGAAACGGGAAAAAATCGAAGAACTTTCTGGAATCTTTTGTCAAACGGTCTGCCCATTCTCCTTGGCAGCTCTCTGTTTGCAGGTTTTTCTTTGGCACTCATGGAAACATACTGGCAGCCGATGCTGGCGGGGCTTCTGCCGGGAGCACAGGATTCCTGGATTCCCGGAGTTCTGGGATTTTTTTATTACGCCGCCTCTGCGGCAGGAAGTCTGATTGCCGGAAAATATCTGAAGGAGGAAACAGCCGTCTCGGCTTTTGCGCTGTCGGGCCTGCTGACGGGAGGAGTCCTGTTGCTTCTGAGCAGGTCAGAGACAGTTCTCTTTTTTTCAACCTGTTATCTGCTTCTTTACTTCTTGCTTGGAACTTTTTCTATGTCCCAGAGCAGTGCAGTTCACCGGGCAGCTCCCCCGGAGCTTCGGGCTACAGCCCTGAGCGGAGGAGGGTTTGCCATGCAGATAGGAGGCTTTCTGGCCAGCTGCTTTGCAGGCTTTACTGCAGACAAAATCGGAATACCCGGCCTGTGGCTGATTGCCGGCCTCATTTTCTCAGCCGGTACAGGGAGTGCGGCCGTCCTGTTCGGGCATGTGCAGAAACTGCACAGAGAAGGACAGAGAAGCAAGTAGCTCCGGATTTAAAAGTCTTCAGATGGCAGCAGCCGTGGAAGGCATTATACCTGCGCCGAGCCGCTGGCGCCCGGAGGGAGTCAAAATACCAATGCGGCGAGTGCGCCTCCCTCGGCGAGATGGCATATCCGGAGGATATGGTATAATGACTGCAAAATAAAAGCAGAGAAGGAGGGGATATCCATAAAGCACAGCGGAACGAAACAGCTGGAAACATAACGTCTGATTCTTCGCCGGTTTACGGAGAATGACGCACCTGCCATGTATAAAAACTGGGCCTGTGACGGCGAAGTGACAAAATTTCTGACCTGGCAGCCTTACAAAGACCCGGAGGAGGCCGAAAAAACGCTGGCAGTTTGGGTGAAAGATTAGGAGAGAAAAGACTGCTATCAGTAGGCGATGCTATTAAAGGGAAAGGAAGAGTCTGCCGGGGAGCCGATCGGAAGCATCAGCGCGGTAAAGTACGATGACAATATTTCCATGGTACAGGTAGGCTACTGTCTGGGAAAGCGCTGGTGGCGCCGCGGTCTCATGACAGAGGCCCTCAGCTGTATGATGGACTATTTTTTTGATACAGCAGGCGCAAACCGCATAGAAGCTCTTCACGATATGAACAACTCTCGCTCCGGCCAGGTGATGGAACAATGCGGGATGCGCTATGAGGGTACGATGAGGCAGTCGGGAAGAAATAATCAGGGGCTTGCGGATCTGTGCTGCTATGGGGCGCTGGCGGGAGAACGGCTTTTCAGGAGCAGAGAGAACGAATAACGGCTCTGAAAAATATTTTTAGCTGTAAAGCAAAAATGCTTGACAGAAGAAAAACCCTATGCTATGATGATGCAGGTGATTGAAATGGAAAAAATTGTGGAACAGACATTGCTTTATGATTTCTACGGCGAACTCCTGACGGACCACCAGAAGGAAATCTATGAGGATGCCGTGTTTAACGATTTGTCCCTCAGCGAGATAGCAGACCAGCAGGGAATCAGCCGGCAGGGTGTCCATGACCTGATAAAGAGATGTGACAAAACTTTAGCCGGATACGAGGAAAAGCTCGGTCTGATCCGAAAGTTCCAGAGAACCAGGGAGCTGGTGGAGGAAATTCACGAGCTGACCAGGAGGTTTCGGGAGAGCGGAGACGAGGCCCTGATCGACCGGATTGGGGAAATTTCCAGTGATATTATCAAACTGTAACAGGATACTGTGACGGACAGGAGGTTGCCGGATGGCTTTTGAGAGCCTTGCAGATAAGCTGCAGAATGTATTTAAGAATCTGACTGGAAAAGGCCGACTGTCGGAGGCTGATGTGAAGGCCGGACTCAGGGAAGTTAAGATGGCCCTGCTGGAAGCGGATGTCAGCTTCAAGGTAGTAAAACAGTTTATCAGTTCTGTTCAGGAAAGGGCAGTGGGACAGGATGTCTTAAACGGTCTGAATCCGGGACAGATGGTCATAAAGATTGTAAATGAAGAGCTGGTAAAGCTGATGGGATCCGAGATGACGGAGATTGCCCTGCGGCCTGCCAATGAGATCACGGTGATTCTCATGGCCGGACTTCAGGGAGCCGGTAAGACGACCACCACGGCTAAAATTGCCGGAAAGCTGAAAGCAAAGGGGAGAAGTCCTCTCCTTGCGGCCTGTGACATCTACCGCCCGGCAGCCATTGAACAGCTCAAAATCAACGGAGAGAAGCAGGGAGTTCCCGTGTTCTCCATGGGAACAGGCCACAAGCCGGTAAACATCGCAAAGGCAGCTATTGAGCACGCAGCGAAAAACGGCAACAATGTGGTGATTCTCGATACAGCCGGACGTCTTCACATTGATGAGGACATGATGAACGAGCTGGTGGAGATTAAGGAGCATGTGCCTGTTGACCAGACGCTTCTCATTGTGGATGCCATGACCGGACAGGATGCGGTCAATGTGGCCGGAATGTTCAACGACAAGATTGGCATTGACGGCGTAATTCTGACCAA
>JAHZAR010000080.1:11086-11323 GCA_019423835.1 Clostridiales bacterium
TTATCCGGACCGGATGGCGTCGAGAATCCTCGGAATGGGCGACATTATGTCCATCATCGACAAGGCTACAGCCGTGATCGACGAGGAGAAGGCAAAAGAGCTTTCCCAGAAGCTCAAGAAGGCAGAGTTTGACTACAACGATTTCCTCGACCAGATGCGCCAGATTAAGAAGATGGGCGGCATGGCCAGCATTTTGAACATGATGCCGGGCATGAACCAGCTGAAGGATGTGGATCT
>JAHZAR010000080.1:11333-12064 GCA_019423835.1 Clostridiales bacterium
TGGACGGCAATGAGAAAATGATGGATCGGGTAGAGGCGATTATCCTCTCCATGACAAAGGAGGAGAGAAGCAACCCTGACCTGATTAACCCGTCGAGAAAGAAGCGCATTGCGAAGGGAGCAGGCGTGGACATTGCCGAGGTAAACAGAATTGTCAAGCAGTTTGAGCAGATGAAAAAGATGATGAAGCAGCTTCCGGGCATGATGGGCGGCAGGCGCCGCGGCGGTCTCGGAGGACTGATGGGAAAGATGAAGCTCCCCTTTTAGTTAGCAAATGCGAAAGCATTTCCTATAGAAGACTCACTGCAAGGAGGTGAAATTGAAATGGTAAAGATGAGACTGAGAAGAATGGGCCAGAAGAAGGCACCTTTCTATAGAATTGTTGTTGCAGATTCCAGATCCCCGAGAGATGGAAGATTCATCGAGGAGATTGGCTACTATGATCCAAACACAGAGCCGAGCACCATCAAGATCGATGAGGAAGCTGCTAAGAAGTGGTTAGCAACAGGCGCACAGCCAACAGAGACAGTTGGAAAGCTTTTAAAAATCGCCGGTATCCAGTAAATAGCTTGTATGAAGAATGCCTTTTAAAGGCATTTTTCATAGGCTGGTTTCGGCTCTGCCGTTTCCGGTCAGCGAGGTGAATGGTATGAAAGAATTAGTGGAAGTGATTGCAAAAGCGCTGGTTGACAACCCAGATGAGGTTGCAGTTACAGAATCTGTTAAAGATGA
>JAHZAR010000081.1:0-5971 GCA_019423835.1 Clostridiales bacterium
ACGGCAGGGGGATATGAGAGGGAGAGCGCTTCAGAAGCTGATCTGACAGAGTACCTCAAGCTGCAGGCAGTAGATGAGGCTCTGATCAGCCTGCCGGACAGCAGCCGGGAGTGTATCGGCAGTCTTTTAAAGAAGCTGCAGTGCATGGGGATTGTGGCCCATGTAGCGGCCAACAGCCTGGGACTCTCAGAGGAGGAAAAGCAGATCGGGGAGCTTGGACTCTACCGGGTTCTGACCTACGGTCCGCGAATTTTCCGTCCCTCTGAGCTGATATTGAAGAGAACCCTGGATATTCTGGGCGCCGCTGCGGGAATTTTTCTGACAGCTTTGATCGGAATCTTTGTGGTTCCGGCTATCAGGCTGGAGTCTCCTGGACCGGCTGTTTTTAAGCAGACCCGCATCGGAAAAAACGGCCGGAAGTTTTCGATCTATAAGTTCCGCTCCATGTATATGGACGCGGAGGAGCGTAAGAAGGAGCTCATGAAGCAGAATGAGATGGATGGTCTGATGTTTAAGATGAAGGATGATCCAAGAATCACGAAGGTCGGAAAGTTTATCAGGAAAACGAGTATTGACGAGCTCCCGCAGTTTTTCAATGTGCTGCGGGGCGATATGAGTCTTGTGGGAACGAGACCTCCGACTGTCGATGAGTTTGAGCGCTATGAGGAGCATCACAAAAGGCGCCTTTCGCTCCGGCCCGGGATCACAGGCATGTGGCAGGTGAGCGGCCGCAGCGACATCCAGAATTTTGAGGATGTGGTAAGGCTGGATCTGGAATACATAGACAACTGGTCTGTCTGGCTGGATATCAAGATCCTCTTCCAGACAATCTTTGTTGTCCTTCTCCACAGGGGGGCAGAATGACAGAAAATAAAAAGAGGCAGAGACGGCTGGCGGGGATTCTGAGAATTCTTGTGTTTGCCGCGGCAGTATGGTTTGTCGTATTTTCCGTTCAGTCCTATCAGGCCAAAAAAGAGGCCGAGATGATGGCTGAGATGAGAAGAACCGAAAGGGAAAAAAACGGTCTGCAGACAGGAGACAGGGAGGCTGTCAGAGTTTACAAGGGGAAGGAATACAGACAGAACACGCTGAACACAGTGATTCTCTGTGTGGGCGTCGACACAAGCGGAGCCGTAGAGCAGCAGAAGGTTTCCGGTGCGGGGGGACAGGCGGATGTGATGGCGCTTCTGATACAGAACCGGGCGACAGATGAGGTGAAGATTCTCACCATCCCCCGTGATACTATGACAGAGATAAAGCTGTTTGACCTGAGTGGAAATTATCTGGGAACGGATGTGCAGCATCTGAATCTGGCATACGGGTACGGAGATGGAGAAGCGGAGAGCTGTGAGCTTCTCACAGAGGCGGTGGAAAACCTGCTGGGAGGGGTGGCGATAGACGGGTATATTTCCGTTAATATGAGCGCCATTCCCGTTCTGAACGACATGGTGGGAGGCGTGACCGTTACCATAGACGATCCGGGCATTGAGGCAAGAGACTCCGGCCTCCCCTGCGGAGAGACCGTCACCCTTCACGGGAAACAGGCAGAGACCTATGTGCGCTACAGAGACACAGATGTTTCCCAGAGTGCCATCACAAGAATGGACCGCCACAAGACCTACGCGAAGGGGTGGATGGAACAGGCTGAGAAGGAGCAGCAGAAAGACAGCCAGTTTCTTGGAAAAACCTTTGACGCGCTGCAGGAATATATGGTTACGGATCTCAACAAGGATGAGTATCTGGATGCAGGTCTGGCAGCCATGGGCACGGAGAATCTGTTTGGTGGGGATCACTTCTTCACAGTGCCCGGCGAGGGAACAGAAGGACTTGTCTATGACGAGTTTTACCCTGACGGAGAGGCATTTGAGGAAATGATTATAGAGCTGTTCTACAGGGAAACGTAGGGCAGAGATGCCAGACGCCTGCAGAGCAAAAATAAAAAAGAAAGGAGAGAGCTACGATGAAAATCAGGTATCAGGCCGGAATTCTGGCAGCAGCGCTGTCACTGTCTGTAATGACCATGGCATTTGCGGCCGGAAGCTCCAGCACAAGGCCAAGACCTATTGGCGGAGGAAGCTACAATCAGGGGGGCCCTGGAATCACAACCATTGAGGATGGCAGCACCCCTCTGGCTTCCAGTGGCAGCGGAGCAATGTCTGGTAATACGAATGCCGGGGTTGGCGTGACGTTCACGGAAAACTTCGGAGCTTCGATTTCAGACAACCAGATTGCCCAGGTGAATGCGGGACTTTCCACTATCCAGTCTCTGCCTTCTGACTCGGATCTGACAGGGTACAACCCGTTAGTCAGAATTCAGAACATGGAGACAACTGCATCTACTGACGGTCAGCCGATCCAGTTCAGCATCTATGTGCCGAATCTGGTAGAGGGACTGAACAATATTCAGATTCTGATACAGAATCCCAGTACCGGAAAATGGGAGCTGGTAGCACCTACAGCTGTCAGCACCGGTACAAAGACGGTAACGGTATCTCTTAACTATGCGGGACCGCTCACAATCGTATACAAGAACTAAGAGACAGGAAGGGAAGGGCAGCAGTGTTTTGATGAAAGGCAGTGCTGCCTTTCTGCCTGGCCGGCGGGCTGAAAATAAATATAAATAATGAAAATATATTGAAACAAACATGAATTTGAAAAGAAGGAGCAGCAGATGTGTGAACTGGGAAAGCTGCTTTTGAGATAGAGAAGGCAAAAGGAAAAATAATCTGAGAAGGAAAATACGAGTATGAAGAAGCGTTTTTTAAATTTACCGGAGTGTCTGTCCGGGTTGGAAGCAAAAACATGGAAAAGACGACTGGTCCCTCTGGCTGCCGGTATGCTTTTGCTGTCCTCTTTCCCCGCCCTCGCAGCCGGACGGTGGCAGAGTGCAGAAGGAGAAAAATATTACATCAAGGAAGACGGATCCCGGTATGAAAATACCTGGTTTTCCATAGAGAGCGTACCTGCAAATCCTCTGGCAAAGGTGACGGTGACCTGGTACTATGCAGGACCGGACGGAGCCGTCCTCACCAATGGATGGCATGAAATAGAGGGGAAACATTATTACTTCTACCCAGGAGGAAATTCACCCAGAAATGCTTTCTTTAATCTGGACGGAAAGCGCTACTACGTGGATGAGACGGGAGCCAGGGCAGAAAAGGGCTGGTTTTCTGTCACGACCGTCAATTCTTCTACCGGCGTTTCTTCTGTCAGCTGGTATTATGCAAACCCGGACGGAAGCCTGAGGACAGGAGGCTGGCAGGTGATTGACGGCGTGGAGTATTACTTTGACGCCAACAATGGAAGATCACCGAGAAATAACTGGGTAAATGTTGAGGACGCCCGGTATCATGTGGATGAACGGGGCGGAAAGCAGACGGGCTGGTTCTCTGTCTCCGGCGTAAACGGAAATGGACAGGCTTACGAAAACTGGTACTATGCCGAGCCGGACGGAAAACTGGCGAGAAACGGCTGGAAGGATCTGGAGGGCCATCGGTATTATCTGGATGCAAATGGATTGTCCTACCGGAAACGCTGGTATGTGGACGGGGATAAAAACCGATACTATCTGGATGAAGGAGGAATCCTTCAGCAGAATGGCTGGTTCCGAATCACAAACACCAACGCCTCCACAGGAGTGACCACGGAAAACTGGTACTGGGCAGATGAGGCTGGTTCCGTAAAAAAAGACGGAGCGTATGAAATAGACGGAGCCATGTACCGGTTTGATGCCAACGGCACGATGTATAAAAAGAGATGGTACACCGATGAGAAGGGGAAAAAACAGTATTTCGGAGAAAACGGAGCCATGTGCCGGAATCAGTGGTTTTCCATCAGCGGAGAGCGGGCGGACGGCAGCGAATATACCAACTGGTATTACGCCGGTGAGAACGGAATTATTTGGACAAACGGCTGGAAGACTGTGGACGGAAAGGATTATTACTTTAATACAGGAGGCAATATATCCACCGGGTGGCTGGACGATGACAAGTATTACTGCGGAGATGACGGCGCCAGGCGGTACGGGTGGAGCTGGATTGAGCTGGACTATGACTGGATCGATGACAATGATAACGTAAGAAGGTATGCAGATCAGAACGGGGACTGGGGCTGGTTTTCCTTCTCGCCGGAAAGCGGCAGGAAGAGGGAAAGCGGCTCCGGCTTCGAGGAAAGCCGGGTAGACGGAACTACTTACTGCTTTGACACCTACGGGATTATGCAGATGGGCTGGGTCAAAATGAGGGGAGCTTCCCCGGCTCTGAGCGGGTACCGGTACTACTCTCCATCTGCGGGACTGGAAGGATTCATACAGGGCCAGAAGGCAGAAGACTGCTGGCTGAAGACGGAGCTTCCGGAAGATATTGACGGGGCTTCCGGGGAAAAATGGCGGTATTTTCAGGGAAATGGGGCCCCTGTGTGTGCTCCGGCAGGAAGGTACGTGATTCAGAAAATTGACGGAAAGAAGTATGCCTTCGACGATAGGGGAGCCGCCAGAACCGGTCTTCTGGAAATTGATGGGGAAGTTTATTACTTTGGAGAGCCGGACGGCGACTATGCCATGGTCACCGGAGCCTGTGAGCTTACTGATGACACTGGTGAAAAGGCAGATTACTATTTCGAAGCAAGCGGAAAAGGGGCAACAGGGATTAAGAACGGACGCTTTTACTATAAGGGGAGACTTCAGACTGCAGACCGGCATGCAAAGTACGAAGTATTCCGGGTACCGGGAAAAGGGCTGCGTCTGATCGACTCAAACGGCAAGGTGGTAAAGGGCAGAAAAGTGACTGACGGTGACAAGTGCAGATGGAAGGTAAATTCCAGCGGAACCATCGAGGAATTTGGCTCCGACTATGTGGCAGAGATTACAGAGCCGGAGACAGTACCCTACGAAGGCTAGCGGAGGAGAACCAAAGATCCGGCCAAAAAAATCAGAAGCCGTGAACAGAAGATACATCATCCTTACAAAAGGGAGGAAACAGGTATGAAACCAGCGTTAGTTATTCTGGCCGCCGGCATGGGGACCAGATTCGGAAAAGGAATCAAACAGTTGGAGCCGGTGGGGCCAAAGGGGGAGCTTATCGTGGACTATTCCATCCATGATGCCCTGGAGGCCGGCTTCGGCAAGGTAGTATTCATAATTCGAAAAAGCATGGAGCGGGATTTCCGGGAGCGAATCGGAAAACGGATTGAGAAGCAGGCAGAGACCGTCTATGTTTTTCAGGAGCTGGAGGATCTGCCGGAAGGCTTTTCACTTCCGGAGGGACGAACGAAGCCCTGGGGAACGGGCCACGCCCTTTTATGCTGCCGGGAAGTGATTCATGAGCCCTTTGCAGTGATCAATGCAGACGACTATTACGGAAAAGAGGCCTTCCGGAAAATGGCAGCCTTCCTTACCACAGAAAAGCTCAGGACTCCGGACGGAGTTCTGCACGGATGTATGGCAGGATTTGTCCTGAAAAATACTTTAAGTGACAGTGGAACCGTCACAAGGGGAATCTGCCGGGTGACAGAGGAGGGACTGCTAAGACAGGTCATTGAAACCTATGAGATACGCAAAGAAATGGGAGGTATTGCCCAGGGAGTTCAGAAGGGCGAGCCGGTTATCCTGAATCAGCAGTCTCTGGTATCCATGAACATGTGGGGATTTTCTGGAGACTTTTCGGAAATTCTGGAAAAGGGATTTCCGGAGTTCCTCTCCTCCTCAAAGCTGGATCCCCTGAAAAGCGAGTATCTGCTTCCCGATATCGTGGACCGGGAGATCCGGAACGGCCGATGTACAGTCAGGGTTTTAAAGACTGAAGACCGCTGGTTCGGCATGACCTACCAGGAAGATGTGCCTGCGGTGAGAGAGGCCATCCAGAGGCTGATTGACGAAGGCCAGTATCCGGAGACTCTGATGCAGAGCAGAAACTGACAGCAGAGGCGGGCAGAGAGAACAGGATAATTAACAGGAACGCTTAGTGAGAAAGAA
>JAHZAR010000081.1:6029-11926 GCA_019423835.1 Clostridiales bacterium
TGGACAAGCCGGGAATCAGAACTAAAACGGATGGAGCCGGGACAGCTCCTCGCAAAGATGGAAGAATTCCTTACCTCCCACAACACCTGTGCCCTGGCAACGGGAAGCGGAACATTCGTGCGGTGTACCCCGGTGGAGTACGAATACTTCAGCGGCCGGATGTGGATTCTCACAGAGGGAGGACTGAAATTTGCAGCGCTGAGAGACAACAGCCGGGTCAGTGCGGCAGTCTATGAGCCCTACACGGGATTTGACTCCATGAAAGGAATCCAGATAACCGGGACTGCCCAGGTGGCAGAGCCGGGAAGCAGGGAATTTGAAGAGTATCAGATACACAGGAAGGAAAAAGGAGGGGCGGGAGCAGTGATTCCGCAGGGACTTTATCTTCTGGTGATTCACCCTGAGAAGATGGAAGGGGTGTTTGGAGAGTTTCTGGAGATGGGGTATTCGGCCAGGCAGACGGTGGAGATGTAGAGGAGACCGGAGGCTCATGCTGGGCGTCAAAGAGAGGCATCTGGTGGTGCGGGCTTGGTGGTGAACGCTGCAGACACAAACAACGGCTTTTCAGAAGATACTTAGGAAGGGATGCGCAGAAAATGAAGGATAAACTAAAAATTGCTATGCTGGGACATAAGCGCATTCCGTCAAGGGAAGGCGGAATAGAAATTGTCGTTGAGGAACTGTCCACGCGGATGGTAAAGATGGGTCACTCTGTGACTTGTTACAACCGATCAGGCCACCATGTCAGCGGTAAGGAATTTGACAGAGATGTACATAAAGAATACAAGGGAGTGAAGCTAAAATCAGTCTTAACGGTTAACTGCAAAGGGCTTGCAGCAATGTCGTCCTCATTCTTTGGAGCAATCTGTGCTGCCCTTGGAAGATACGATGTGGTTCATTTCCATGCGGAGGGGCCCTGCGCCATGCTGTGGCTGCCGAAACTGTTTGGTAAACGCTGTATCGCAACGATACACGGTATTGACTGGCAGCGTGCAAAATGGGGTGGATTTGCCAGCAAGTACATCAAGTTTGGAGAGAAGGCTGCTGTAAAATATGCAGATGAGATTATCGTCTTATCAGAGGGTATTCAGAGGTATTTCATGGACACTTATGGAAGAAAGACTGTGCTTATCCCAAATGGAGTCAACAGACCAACCCTGCGTGAGCCGCAGCTGATAACAAGACAGTTTGGTTTAGAGAAGGATAACTATATCCTGTTTCTTGGACGTTTAGTCCCGGAAAAGGGAATTGCCTATCTTATTGAAGCATTCAGGAATATTAGAACGGAGAAAAAGCTGGTTATTGCCGGCGGCAGTTCTGATACTGATACCTTTATACAAGAGTTGAAAGCGTTGGCAAAAGGCGATGACAGGATCGTTTTCACCGGTTTTGTCCAGGGAGAGCTGCTGAAGGAGCTGTACAGCAACGCTTATGTGTACACTCTTCCTTCGGATCTGGAGGGGATGCCCCTGAGCTTATTGGAAGCTATGAGCTATGGGAACTGCTGCCTGACCTCAGATATTGCAGAATGTGCGGAGGTCGTAGAAGACAAGGCACTGCTGTTCAAAAAGTCGGATGTGGCAGATTTGAGAGAGAAACTGCAGTATGTCTGCGATCATCCAGACAAAGTGAAGCTAAAAAAAGATGGAGCGGCTGATTTTATATGCGGCAAGTATAACTGGGATGATATAGTGAAACAGACATTGGAGCTGTATCGGAAATAATAAACGAGGGAAAAGACATGGAAAAGAAATACTGCGGTGCAATCGATGGCCTTTGAATGACTGCAGCTTTGGGGATTGTGATGATGCATGTTCGGGCAAATGGAAATTATGAAATACCGGTTAATAGGCAGATTGATTTATCAGTATCGGGAACAAACTGAAAAGCTGAACCGTTGGATTGTCCTAACCGTAGCCTGATGTGCCGTCATCTTTTATATCGTTATTAGCGGAAAGATTACAATGTGCTTGCTGGTATCTGGCTCCCTATTGATATATGCGATTATCAAGCGATGTGGAGGAATGGGGAAGCGTGCTGCAGAATTGGATGGCCTAAATACATGATTACAGTGTTTGATGTGATTGCCGGGGTAGCAGTATTTGCGGTTGTTATGCAAAAGGGTGTTAAAAGAGTTACAGAAATAATATTTAATGATATTTGTGAAGAAACGGAAAGTGGGAAGGGTTTGATAGACGATAAGTTTCTGTATCTAATGAGGAGTGTGCCGGAAATGTAGTGCTCATTTACACGGGCAGTAGGGATTCTTATAGGAATTGAGAGATGAATAAGCGATTTATTCATTTAAGACGATATATCAAAGAGGCGCATGTACAGGTTTGAAAGGTGTAGAATGATTTTAAACGGATGTCTGCCACCTCGATAATGTTGAGTATCAAGGTCTGTCAGAGAATTAGTGGTCAGTAAGATATATGGAATTTGGGGCGTTGCAGGTCAAAGTCGTCGGGTATCAGGCGAGGTGTCCGAGAAAATGAGTGCTACATATTAACGGTGACGAGTATCAGTTGTTATGTACAGTTTGGCAGGTCAAGTAGGTTGAGTATCGGGTTGGGGTTAGCGAAAAGGTTATTTCGAACTGGATGAGTAGCACAGAAAAAAGATGGTTTTGGAAAGTTGAAAAGATAAATTTTTGATTACACACCAATTGTTGAAAAGGTGATTTAGAAGTTTGAAATAGATTTATATGAAAATGCGATTTGGATCGTAAAGATCTGAATTTTGAAATTGAAATAGCAATGAATATAAGTGACCTGCATCCAGGTCAGTTTAACATAATAAATAACCGATTTGAAACAAGGATGGTAGTAAGATGAGGATATTAATGATCAACAAGTTTCTCTATCCAAATGGTGGTAGTGAAACCTACATATTTAAACTGGGAGATTATTTAAAAAGCCAGGGACATGAGGTTCAGTACTTCGGAATGGAGCATGAAGGCCGCTGTGTGGGTAATGCTGTTAATGCATACACATCCGATATGGATTTCCATGGCGGCTCTAAGCTGGCAAAGCTGACATATCCTCTGAAGACCATCTATTCCTCAGAGGCGCGGAAGAAGCTGCGCCTTGTTCTTGATGATTTCAAACCAGATGTATGCCATCTTAACAATTTTAATTACCAGCTTACGCCCAGCATCATTTTGGAAATTCAGAAATGGCGCAAAGAAGGGAATAAGTGTCGGATTATTTTTACTGCCCACGATTATCAGCTGATATGTCCTAATCATATGTGTAACAACCCGAACACTGGTAAGAACTGTGAGAAATGTTTGGGCGGCTATTTTATAAACTGCATAAAGGGAAAATGTATTCATGGCAGTACGGCAAAGTCTGCAATCGGAGCTATGGAAGCTACATTTTGGAACCTGAATGGCGCTTATAAGTATATCGATACCATGATCTGCTGTTCTAAATTCTTAAAGACAAAAATGGACAGCAATCCGTTGTTCGCCAGGAAAACTGTTGCTATGCATAATTTTGTGGACCGAGTGGAATGGAAAGAGACCGAAAAGAAAGACTATATTCTCTACTTTGGCCGCTTTTCCAAAGAGAAAGGTATCGACACGCTGCTGAAAGTTTGTAGGGAACTTCCTGATGTGCAGTTTGTTTTTGCCGGAACAGGGGCTTTGGAGAATGAAATCAATGGTATCCCGAACATTAAAAATGTAGGCTTCCAGACGGGCGAAGCTTTGGAAACGCTGATACGGGAAGCACGGTTTAGTATCTATCCGTCGGAATGGTATGAGAATTGCCCGTTCTCCGTTATGGAAAGCCAGATGTACGGCACTCCTGTATTGGGAGCAAATATTGGCGGTATTCCAGAGTTGATAGAGGTAGGCAAGACCGGTGAGCTGTTTGAGAGTGGCAATGCCACACAGTTAAAGGAGAAGATTCAGAAACTGTGGTCTGATAGAGAACTGACAGATACCTATAGTCGGAATTGTAAAGATATCAGTTTTGACGATATTGAAGCCTATACAGAGAAACTGATGCAGATATACAAAGGAAAGAAAAAATCAGCAGGCAGCAAGAAAGCAATGGGAGCTGCTGCAGAGGGAGAAAAAACTATGGCTAAGAAAAAAAGCGGCGAGAAAAAACTGAACGGAACGGTTATTGTGACCTATCGGTGTAATGCCCGCTGTTCAATGTGTAATCGATACAAAGCCCCGTCTAAACCGGAGGAGGAAATCTCTGTTGAAACGATCCGGAAACTGCCGAAGATGTACTTTACCAATATCACGGGCGGCGAGCCATTTATCCGTACTGATCTGAAGGAGATTGTCCGGGAATTATATAAGAAGTCGGATCGTATTGTGATTTCTACTAACGGATTCTTTACAGACCGTATCGTGGATCTGTGTAAGGAATTCCCACATATTGGTATCCGTATCTCCATCGAAGGGCTGGAACAGACGAACAATGAGATCCGTGGTCTGCAGGATGGTTATCAGCGCGGTTACAAGACACTGAAAACATTGCGGAAGATGGGAATGAAGGACGTTGGATTCGGAATGACTGTCCAGGACAAGAATGCTCCTGATCTGGTGCCATTGTATAAGATTTCCGACAAGATGGGAATGGAGTTTGCCACAGCGAGCCTGCATAATAGCTTTTATTTTGTGGAGGCTAAGAATATCATTCATGATCGTCCTATGGTAGCCAAGAATTTTGAGAACCTGGTCAATGAACTGTTACGGAGCAACAGCCCGAAAAAGTGGTTCCGGGCTTATTTTAACCATGGTCTGATCAACTATATCTATGGACAAAAGCGTCTGCTTCCCTGTGACATGAGTTTTGATACCTTCTTTATTGATCCTTATGGTGATGTAATGCCGTGTAACGGAACCAAGGATAAAGAGGTTATGGGAAATCTGAATACACAGACTTGGGATGAGTTGTGGAATAGCCCGGAGGCTGAGAAGGTACGGAAAAAGGTACGTTGCTGTGACCGTTACTGTTGGATGATCGGCAGTGTGAGTCCTGCGATGCATAAGTACATTTGGAAACCGGCAACTTGGGTACTAGTACATAAATTCAAGGCATTGTTTACCAAGCATCCATATTCCATGTATGAATTGAAGATTTGCCGTGATTACGGGGATGGAAAAGTCACTAAGGAGCAGTTGGATAAATGTAGTACCTGTGATTTTAACGCGGTGGTAAATGATGGATTGAGCGAAGCGTCCAAGGAGCAACTAAAGGGTAGGGCTGGAGAAGAGATTGTGGATGCTGATATTGCAGCGCAGATGAAGAGATAAATAAAGGTAAAAAAATGAAGGTTCTTGTAGTTAATCCGGTTGTATATACATCGGAAACAAAAAATATTAAAAGAGTTGACTCAATGAAGGATACCATGATATATGATTTTTGTCTTGCTTTTAAGAGTTTAGGGTATGATGTGTGTTTATATGCGGCAAAGCCATTTGAACCTATAAAGCCAGAACAGTATCCTTTTGAAGTGATTTGGGGCGATTGTGTGTGTAAAAAAGTGTTTATGCCACACTGCTTTCCGTTTATGCCATCGTTGTATCGTTATATAAAGGAAAATAAATCCAAATACGATCTAATTATATGTAGCGAAGTGTTCTCAATGAATTCCTTGATTTCTGTAATTGCTGCTAATGAGAAAACAATTATTTGGCATGAGTTAGCAAAGCACAATCGGATTATGATGCAGATTCCTTCAAAATTTTGGTATGGTGTTGTTGCACGAATTTTTATGCGAAATACAAAAGTAATAGCGCGTTCACCTGAAGCGCGGGCTTTTATCAGTAAATATTGTGCGGGAACTGTTAAGGACATTATTGACCATGGTGTTAATCTGGAAAAATTTAGACTTTCGAAAGAAAAGAAAAAAAAGTTTATTGTGTGTTCACA
>JAHZAR010000008.1:0-13861 GCA_019423835.1 Clostridiales bacterium
CCCTCGGATCGTAGGTATAGTATCCCGTCCAGCCGGTGAACCGCTCCACGGTCAGTCTCTCGTTACCGTAAGCATACGCCGTATCCGGCTCGCCGTCAATATTGACTTCCATCAGAACCTCTGCATACTCCCGGTTCACGTCGCTCACATACTCCACCAGCTCATAATTCTTCTGATGGCCTTCCGTTTTGATCAGGTCAATGAGTCCCTGCTCGATGGCGGACACCGGTTTTTCCGGCATCAGGATTCCGCTCTGGTTCTCGCTTCCGCCTGTGTTGTTGGTATTGCCGTTGCCGTTGTTGCCTTTGTCCTTATCTTTGTTCCCGTTGTTGCCTTTGTCCTTGTCTTTGTTCCCATTTCCGTTCCCGTTATTTCCCTGATCCGGATTGTCCTCCGCATCCGACGGGCTGGCGGCGTCCCAGCCGTAGTGGTTTCCGTTTCCTCCATTGCCGTTGTTGCCGTTATTCCCGTTTTCATTCTTCTTTTTAAACAGGGAAATGATCTGGTCTGCTTCCTCCCTGGTTTCTGTTTCCGGCAGAAGGGCGTTTTCCGTCCTCTTCTCCCCTGCATCGGATGCCGTGGCTTTGCTCTCCTCCTGCGGCCGGAGCAGTTCTTCTAAGGAACGTGTTAAGGCCTGGTAGGATAACAGGGCGTCTTCCCGGCTGACGGATGTTTTCTCTTTTCCGCTTCCCTTTCCATTATTCCCCTTATTTCCTCCATTCCCCTTGTTCCCGCTTCCCGTGTTGTCCTTGTTGTTCCCGTTTCCATTCCCGCTGTTTCCCTTGAAGTCGTCGTCCGTGTGCAGGTTGTAGGACAGCTGGAAGGTCCGGTTCCCGTCCCCGTCGTAGGCCATGGCTGCCAGCAGGCTGTCTTTTTCGTAGACTGCCTTCAGACGGTTCTCCACGGTGTAGTAATAGCTTAATTCTACCTTCTCTGTTCCTTTTCTGCCGTTCTCGGATACCAGGTTTCCGTCCGCGTCATAGCCATACTCCATTTCGGTATGTTTCTTCCCGTCATAGAGCTTTGCGCTGACTGGCTGGTTGGACAGGTTATAGGTGTACTCCGCGCTCTCCTGTACGGTTCCGTTCCGCTTTTTCGTATAGCTTAACCGGTTCCCCATGTCATCGTAGGTATACTCATAGGTGTAGGTTCCCTGGTTTTCTTCTTTCTCTGTGGATTTTAACAGCTTTCCGTCCTCGTCGTACTCGAAAGTGCGGTTTGTCTCCACGATCTGATAGTTGTCTTTTCCGTCCTTATCATGTTTGTTCCGGTGCTGGCCTCCGTGAGGGTACTTGTCGTCATGACGGCCGTTCTCGTGCTTTCCGTCATGCTTGTCATCCCATGCGTAGCCATAGAGAGATTCGATGGCATCCTCACCGATGATGAAACCGCGATCATCATAAGTATAATCGTACTGGCTCACCACCCATCCGCAGTCGTCGCAGGTGTTTTTCATGGTAACGATCTGATCTCTGGCGTTGTAGGTGTTGTAGGTGCTGATGCCGTTGGGACGGTGAATCTCGGTGATCCGGTTGATGGCATCGTAAATATAGGTGGTGCTTTCCCCATCCCGTCCGATGACCTCGGTCAGGTTGTCGTTCTTATCGTAACGGTAATGGACGCTGGTTTTGTCGGGATAGGTGATGCTCTCCAGCTGATCGGAGCCGTCATAAGTGTAGGAAACAGTCTGCCCGGAGCCGTTTGTCACCTGGGTAATGCGGCCGAGGCCGTCATACTGGTACGTGCTTTCCCCGGTAAGATCCATCATGGATACTCGCTGGCCCAGAGCGTCGTAGCCGTAAAGCACGCCTTTTTCTGCCTCTTTATCCTGCCCGGCAGCCGGTTCCCCGTTTTTGCCGACAATCACTGTGTCTTCTGCGTTTTCGTAGGATTTCTCCACCAGGTGATTCAGCTTGTTGTAGTCGTACCGGATGGTATCGCCGCTGTTGGTGGTGTAACTGGTCAGACGGCTTCCCGCGTCGTAGGTCCAGGTCTCTGTCCTGCCTTCCGCGTTGGTCAGGCTGGTCCGGTTTCCTTCCAGGTCATAGGTATATCCGGTGATACGGCCCATGGTATCTTCCGCAGCGGTTACGTTGCCCATCTCGTCTTAGGTGTACCGGGTCTTCAGGCCGCTTGGAAGGGTAACCTCTGTCAGGTTGTCCAGGATATCGTAGGAAAACCGGGTATTTAAGCCGCTGGTTCCCGTAAAGGTCAGAAGGTTTCCGTGGGGATCGTAGGCGTAATGCTCGCTTAATCCCATCCGATCCGTATAGTCCGTAATCCGGCTGCCCGGATCGTAAACGGTCTTTGTGGTCTCGCCTAAGGGGTTTTTCGTTCCAATCAGGCGATCGTCTTTATCGTAGGTATAGCTGTAGAAATAGCCTTTCGGGTCGGTGATTCCGATGAGGTTGTAGGCCGGATCGTAGGAATACTGCGTGGTTCTCTCTCCCGGTTTTGTCTGGGAAATGAGGCGTCCCACCTGGTTGTAGGCATACTCAGTGGCCTTTCCCTCCGGATCCACACTGGCCTTTAACTGGTCTATGAGATCATACTCATAGTTCCAGGTATATCCCAGGGCATCGGTGACGGCGTTCTGATTGCCGCGGATGTCGTATCCGAATTCCGTTATGCCGCCTTCCGGATCTCTTACTTTCGTCATCCGGTGCATCACGTCGTACTCATAGGAGCTGTTTCTTCCCAGACTGTCGCTGTCCTCTATGATATTGTCTGCCGGATCGTACTCGAAGGTACGGGTCAGGCCCAGAGGAGTGGTGATCTTCGTCAGACGGTGGACCGGATCGTATTCGTAGGTATATTCTCCGCCGTTTTTCTGGATCAGCTTTGTCACCAGACGGTTTAAGTCTACCTCATAGACCGTCACATTTCCCGCCGGATCGGTTTCGCTGGTCAGCTCGTCATGTTTGTCATAGGTATAGGAAGTCTTTGCCCCCTTCGGGGAAATGGCCTCGATAAGGTTTCCCATCACATCGTATCGGTACTCGGTGATCAGGCCGTTGGGATCCTTAACCTTCGTCACGTTCCCCAGGGCGTCATATCGGTATTCCGTCTTATTTCCCTCCGGCGTGGTGAAGCTCAGCAGACGGGACAGTTCATCATACTCGTAAAGTTCCGTGTTTCTGCGCCCGTTGGTGACGGAGGTGAGCCGGTCGGTATCATCGTAGGTGTAGGAGGTTTCAGCCCCTTCCGCGTCCAGAGCGGACAGGAGGTTTCCCACTGCGTCATAGGTATAGCCGGTGACTGCTCCCAGAGGATTGGTTTCGCTGGTGACCCGGTTGATGGCGTCATAAGCGTAGATATAGACCGCCTCTCCCGGTTCCGTGGTCTTTATAAGATTTCCGGCCGGATCGTATTCGTAGGCATAAGCGGTGCCGTCCGGCTGAATGACTCTGGTGAGCCGATCCAGGGCATCGTACTCGTAGCGGGTAACGGCCTGTCCGAAATCGGTCTGTTTTACCAGGCGGCCGAAAACGTCGTACTCATAGAAGGCGGTCCGTCCGATGGTGTCGCTCTGCCAGATCAGGTTCCCGCTTTCGTCGTACCCGTAGAGGGCGGTATTCCCGATATTGTCCTTCTTCTTCGTGACGCGGCCCATCTCATCATAAGTGTAGGCGGTTACGACGCCGGCCTCGTCCGTGCTCGTAATGATCCGGTTGTTCGCATCGTATTCCATAGTGACGGTGTCGCCGTCCGGCATCTGAATCCTTACCAGATTTCCGTTCTCGTCATAGGCGGTCTGGTACTCGTGATCCAGGGCGTCAGTCAGCGCAACCGGCTGGTTTAACTCGTCGTAGACAATCCTGGTTTCCCCTTTCAGGGCATCGGTGGTTTTCGTCACATTGCCCACTGGGTCGTACTCGCGGGCAGTCACATAGCCCAAAGCGTCTGTCTGGGCCAGGAGCTCTCCAATTTCGCTGTAATAGAATTCATCACTGTGACCGTTGGCCGCGGTGGTTTTCCCTCTGCGGCCCTGCAAATCATAACCAGCGGCGGTCACTCCGCACAGGCCATCGATCACTTCCTGTAAGCGGCTGGCCCCGTCATAGCGGTACCGGGTGCTGTGGCCGTTTTCATCGGTAAAGGTCAGAAGGTTTCCTGCCCCGTCATAGGCATAAGAGGTTTCATGTCCCAGCGGATCGGCTGCCCGGATCAGGCGGCTGTTATGGTCGTAGGCAAAGGTATAAACCCTCGTTTCGTCATCGGACAGGCGGACGATATTTCCGTTTCCATCATAGCCAAGCTCTGTGACAAGACCGTTTGGCGCCGTCATGCGGATCACACGGCTGTTTTTGTCGTACTCATAGGCCTGGGTGGTTCCGTCAGGGTTCGTCTGCCTGAGCAGGCGGCCGTTTCGATCATACTCATACCGGCTCTCGTAGCCCATGGCGTCCGTTACCAGGACGGGAAGACCAAGGATCGAATCGTATTCCGTATGTACCGTGTTTCCTCTCCGGTCAGCAGCTGCAATCTGGTTTCCCTTCGCGTCCAGGATATAGGAAATCTTCTGCCCTTTGGCGTCCGTCACGGAAATCAGGCGGTTTCTGCCGTCATATGCGTAGACCGTGGTGCGGCCCAGAGCGTCCGTTTCGGATATCCGATTGTAGTTCCCGTCGTAGGCGTAAGTCAGAGTATTTCCCTTTGCGTCTGTCCCGCTCAGGATGTTGTGCATGGGATCGTAGGTGAAGGCAGTTTCCGTTCCCATAGGATCAGTAATGGACAGCACCTCTCCCGCCGGGCTGTATTCATAGACCGTGGTTCCCCCGTCCCCTGCTGTTTCTGTAAGATTCCATCCGTTTTTATTGTAAGTCCACTTCTCTGTGCGGCCGGAACCGTCTGTCTGAGTTAAAAGGCGGTTCATGGCGTCATAGGTGAAATGGGCGGTATACCCCTCCCCATCGGTGATGGATGTCACCGCAGCGCCGTCATACTGAAGGGTAACAGTACCGCCGTTTGCATCCGTCATGGAAATCAGACGGCTCTGCCCGTCGTAGGTGAGGGAGACCGTATTGCCCTCAGGATCCGTGGCCGTCAGGAGATTGCCTCTTTCGTCATAGGTATAGGCGGTGGTGCCGCCCTCATAGTCAGTGGCGGTTAAGAGCTGGTTTGCCTAATTATAGGTGAAGGAGGCCCTGGAACCGTCGGCCCTCGTCTCAGTCAGGAGATTTCCATTCCTGTCATAGGTGTAGGCGGTGGTATTTCCCAGCTCATCTGTCTCTGATGACCGGTATCCGTTTTCATCGTAGGTATAGCGGAGCTCGCTTCCGTCCGGGTATACAATCCGGGTGGTTCGGTACTGGCTGTCATAGCAGTATTCTGTGATATTGCCATTATTGTCGGTGACGGTGGTACAGCCGTCGGCATAGGTCAAAACGGCAGTGTTTCCATTTCCGTCCGTCTGCTTCGTCACACGCCCCTCCCCGTCATAGACATTTGCCGTGACGCAGGTGCCGTTCTCATCATACCAGGCCGTCATGCGGTGACTGTCGTCATACTCATATCGGCGGGTATCTCCGGCCTGGTTAGTATACTGAACCAGATTTCCATCCTCGTCGTACTCATAGCTTACCTGGGTGCCATCCGGCAGACCTGCCTCTGTGATCCTCCCCTTCTCGTCCATGGTGATGTCGAGAATTTTTCCCGTAGGAGATTTGATCTGAAGCAGGTCATAATCGTCACTGTAGACGAAGGTGGTGCGGCGGCCCTGCCGATCCTCATGGTACTGGAGAAATCCCTGGGCGTCAAACACGAATGCGCTTCCGTCCGTGTCTGTCACCTTCCATCCGGCGCAGGCCGGCGGGGCGATGGCGCTTCCTTTCTCCTCCTTCTCGCTGTCCGGTTCACTGGACTGCTTTCTGGCGTCTGAGCTGCTGGCTCTTGGAAGTCCTGTCACCAGATTTTCAGCAAAGCTCCTCCCGGACGCCAGCTTTCTCTGCTCTGCCTCCTTTAAAAGCTCCTCCGTGGTGACAACCCTTGTTTCTGTGGCAGGCCGGTCAGTTTTCGCATCCTTGCCGGGTTCCCCGGATTCGTTTCTGTCCCTCTCCTCTGCGTCAGAGGCAGTGGCAGTGTCGATCTCAATGGAGTCCAGGGGAGTAAGCGTCTGGGCATAGCCCTCCGGAGCCTTGTAGGAATCCCCGTTCTTTGTAAAAGGGATGCCCTTTCCATCGCTCCTCTTATAGAGGATCGTTCCGTCCGGCAGGATGGACAGGTGGTCGCCTAAGCCGGAGCTCCAGCCATAGCCGAACTCATTGTGATAGTCCGGCAGGGAGGAGTTGTAGCTTCTCGTGATGCCAAAGCTGCCGTTTAATTCCGGAATCCCAAAGTCCTCCTGGGTCATGTAGAAGTTTCCTGTATTCAGATTCACAGGTTCCAGACCCAGCTCACAGTTGATATTGGCTCCTGCCAGCAGATTTTCCAAGAGCTTCTCCTCAAGAGGCGTCAGATTATCCTGCCAGGAGTAGGGCTCTGCTGTCTTCGGTCCGCGGATGAAGAGGATTGTATCCGCTTCTGCCAGCTGGTTTTTGTACAGGTGGTTATCTCTTGCGATGGTGTTGGGATTTACCCCGTAGTGACGGGCAATCCGGTTTACCAGATCGTGCTGCTGCACCTCATAGAGCAGGAAGGTGTCACTGTCTTCCGGTGTAAAGGTGATTTTCTCCCCCTCCGTATCAGCCGTTCCGTCTTCATTTAGCGGATATCCCTCGGCGGTTCCTGACACGTAATAGATCGTATCTGTTTCCAGGTCGTCCAGGGTCCATCCACTCTCTGCCTGCCAGTTAGAAACCAGACTGGCATCATAATCGCTCTCCAGACCTGCTTCCTGGAAATCCGGGCAGATAAACTCCTCTGCGCCCTCTGTCTCCCCGCTGTCTTTTTCCTCCTCTGAGGCCTCTTCCATCAGCTGCCAGGAAATCTTTGCGCCCTCCTGTGTCTTTCCGTTTGTCAGGACGCCGGATACGCTGTATCCCCCAATCTCGGTGCTGACAATAGACGGAGTTACATCTATCGTGGTCTTTTCCAGATCCATGGCCTCTTCTTCCAGATTTCCCTCCCATACCACAGTGATCTTCGGGCCCTGGGCTGAATTGTAGGTATTTGCAAAGGTCTCTGCCGCCATGCGGTAGGCAGGATCCGTCGTCTCACCGGCCTCCACCTGGGCTTTCAGCATAAAGCCGCCCTGAGGCTCTGTCTTCGCGATCCAGGCGTTCATCACCTCAGTAAAGTCAAAGGACAGAGTCTGGTTCTCTCCGGCAGAGCCTGCAAAAATATGGCGATCCGGCGCCGGGTTGACGGCCGGCATAGAATTCCAGGTCACGCGGTTGGCATCCCAGCCCACCACCGGAAAACCAAGCTCGAAGACACTTGTGCCCTTGCTGTTGTCTGTCTGCTGGTGGATCTCCAGGGTTGCCTGCAGGCAGTTTGTGGCAGAATTCAGAATATCCTGCATGTTGGCATCGTCGAACATGTTGACAGCAATATAAACCCGGCAGTTTTTCATACTGTCGTCCACATATCCCACGTAAGACGGGCTTCCCCAGTCATAGTGGGAAGACGGATGGCCTTCAGACACCGTACACATGATAAGCTCATTGGATGGAACCAGGGGACTCGGATCGATACGGACCGGATAGGCTCGGTCCTCATCCTCCAGCCAGTCCTCGTCTGCCTTCACTGTCACAGTCACCCGGTCCTTCTTCCCGGACAGCTTCATAGTTAGATCGCTGCTTGTCTCTCCGCCGTCATCAATCATCAGAGGCGCATCCAGAAGAAATACCGGCTCCTCTTTTCTGTCCCGGTAAATCACAATGCGGCCGTCCTCTTTGGCCGCCTGGAGGCCCGGAATCTTTAACTGGTAGGTAAACTCATACTTCTCTGACGGCTCCAGAAGGATAATGTCCTCCTTCACCGTATTCCCAACTACCGTATACTGGTAGTCAATGTTTTCATATACATCCGTAAAACGGATAGCATTTCCCTCACAGAGGCTCCGTTTGAAGCTGCCGCCGGAGGGGATCAGCTCCATGCTGTCTTCTCCGGACTCGATGCGGATGCCCCGCGCAGACGTAATCCGCTCCGGGATCTGAATGTCTGTTTCACCGCCTGCATTAGCCAGGTAGGAGGAGGCAGAAATGCTCCTTAAAGGCATGGCGTTAGAGCTGCTGGCTTTCTGCTGCTCATCTTCACCGGGTTCCTCCTTCTCTCTCTTTTCCTTCAGAGGAATCAGAGTGTCATCCACCTCTTCCACTGTGCCGTCTTCCCGCTCATAGAGTCCGGAATACCCGCCGATCACAGTGGTATACTCTCCGTCCCCGGTGCGGTAGGTACGGACGGAGCCGTCAAAGCGCACTAATTCTCCGTCTGGCTCGTCAGCCTCAGGCTCCTCGTAAAAATCCTCGGGAGCGCGAAGCTCCTCTTCTTCCAGAAGCTGCTCTTCTTCTGGAAGCGTTTCCTCAGGAGGAAGCTCTTCCAGGGGGGTCTCCTCCTGCTGCTCCTCTGAGGACGGTTCTTTCTTTGGAGGCTGTTTCTCTTCCTCTGTCGGATCATCTATAGTGCCGGAGTCCTTTAAACTGTCAGGCTTTTGAGCGCTGCCTAAGTCAGAACCGTCCCCGGGTTCCCCGTCTGCTCCGCTATCATCTGTCCCAGAATCAGCCTGAGAGCTGTCTTCCTCTTCACTTCCGCTCCCTCCATTTTCGCCGGTTCCACTTTCACTTTCTCCATTTTCGCCGGTTCCGCTCCCGTCTGTTTTATCTTCTCCTTTCTCAGAGCCGGAACCGCTTCCCTCACTTTCAGAACTGCCTTCTTCTGAGCCTGTCTCACTCCCCTCAGAGCCGGAACTTCCGCTCTCTTCCTCTTTTTTGGAGCTGCTGCTTCCAGTTTCGCTGTCTTCTGTGCGTTTTCCATCTGAGCCGCTCTCCTCCTGACTGCTGTTCTTTGGCTGGCTGCCTTCTGTCCCGCTGCCCTTGGGCTGGTCTTTGTCGTCTCCCTGAGCGGCGCTGTTTCTTCCTGAGCTGTTTCCTCCCACTGGTCCGGAAAGTTCCAGCTCATTCAGCGTCAGGGCTGAAGGGCGCGAAAAGTCCACATAGCGGGGCATGTTTTTCACCTGCTCTGCCGCTTCGGCTGCCAGAGCCGCCGTGTTCGGCAGCACCATGGATGCCGTCAGAACCCAGCTTATAATCTGCCTGCCAATCTGCCGTCTTCGTTTCTTTTTCATACTACTCCTCCTTTGCTTGTTTTGATTTATCTTCAAAGCCTGTATCCGATACAGGCTTCGTGATTTTCTGCTGCCGCATCAAATGGAGTATTTTCTGAAATCTGTGAGAAAGCTAAAACACTGATGGGAAAAGAGAGTGATGCCTTTAATTTGACTGTTCTATCGTTTTATTTTCTCTCTTTACTATTTACACGAATCTGCGAAGTTTGATATGACAATTTATCTGTTTCTATCTATTTTTTTTTATATTTTTTAACATTGGTTCAAAGTTTTTCATCAACTTCTGCCGCTACGCGGCTGTCTCATACATCCTTTTTCCTCTGCACGGCGTGTATATTCCGCCCGGCAGGGCTTTTTATATCATAGGAAATTCGATGGCATTTCCTATGATATAAAAAAGGAGTCTGCCAAAGCAGACTCCCAAAACCGGTAAGCTCTCTTACCTCAGAAATGCCATCATCGGCCTGAGCCTCCTGGCAGTGATACTGGCCAGAAAGCACAGAAGCAGATCTCCGCCGGCTGTCAGCAGGAAACAGTTCACAAAGACGACTCCGGCTGTTACAGGCATATGGATCACGTAATTGCTCAGAAAATAGAAATAGAACATACCTGACAGGTACATGACAGTGAAACCGCAGAGGCAGGCTGCCATAAGTCCCTTCAGAGAAAAGCTCCGGGTTTTCGAGGAGACGGTTCCTGTCACCCATGCGGCGGCAGCGAAGCCGATCAGAAATCCGAAGGTAGGTCTGAGCAGATAGGCCGGCCCTCCCCCTGCTGCAAAAATAGGCACTCCTACCAGGCCGACGGCCAGGTAAGTCAGAACACAGAGAAATGCCTGCCTTGCCCCAAGGAGCAGCGCTGCCAGCAGGACAAAGAAAAACTGAAGAGTAAAATTCATTGGAAAAGGCTGTACTGGGATGCTGATTTTTATAAATGCCCCCACCGCAATCAGCGCGGTGAAAAAGCCGCCTGCTGCCAGCTCCTTCACCCCGGAGCCGGAGACGGACTGGGCAGCTTTCCCTGCATGGTTCCCGGTCTGGCAGCTTTCTGCAGGCTCTCTCTGATCTCTGAGCAGTTTTCCATTCTCCGCACTCTCTTTCTGATGCTTTATCATCTGTCTTTCCGCCTTTCTGTCTTGTGAGCGGAAGCCGCCCGTCAGAGCTCTCTTTCTCTCCTTCTTCCAATTCGTGTGCTTCCGACTGAGCGGTCACCCGCCTGGTTATGAGTTTAAATGAAAATCAGCCTTTTCTTTTGACTGAATGTCAATGGAAATCTTACAGTTTGACATTTTTTCAAAATTTACATCGAGGGTATAATCCACCTGAACGCTGATCCGGTCCTCCTGCTCGTCAATGTCTATCATGTTTGTGCTGACACCCACCATCATCTGGCCGAAGGCGGTGGAGTAGCAGTTTACGTTTGTCTTGTTTTCCTCAAAAACCATATGGGAGCGGGCCGGTCCGCTCTTCATCACATCCACCGTATTCCGTCCGATCCGGATTGTATTTTTCACCGCCCTGTCAAAGCCCTCCACCAGCTCGTCATAGACGATGTAGTGCTTATTGTTCTTAAAATAATAGCTTCCGGCCGTGATAACCTCCACATTGTCGGATTCCCCGTCCACCGTGTGGATTCCCCGGATACTCACAAGAACCTCTTTCGTCATTCGTCATTCTCCTTCTGTATTGGAATACCGCAGTCCTCTTTCACTGTCTTCCTCCTGCCCTGTCTTGTATCTTCAGTATTCCTCAATATTAATCTTTCTCGTCTCCTTCACCTCTCCCGGAAGGATTGCCGTTGCAAAGCTCTTGAACCGCTCTGCCATGTCGCTGACAAAAAACTGGTATTTTTCTCCTCCGGCCTCTCCCGGGATGCAGGTAAGCTCCTTTTCCCCCAGAAGGTTCTTAAGCTCCCTGGCTGTCTCGTAGGCCGGATTGATAAGCGTCACCTCCTCGCCCATCAGCCTCGCCAGCGTGGAGCGCAGAAGAGGATAATGGGTGCAGCCCATAACGAGGGTATCGATATATTTTTCCTTGAGAGAAGCCAGATAGCGGGAGGCAATCTCATCGGTGACAGAGTCGTGGAGCAGCCCCTCCTCCACCAGGGGCACAAAGAGGGGGCAGGGCTTTCCCGTTACCTCGATTGCCGGATTCATCTGCTTCATCAGCTCTGTGTAGACGCCGCTTCTGATGGTGGCCTCTGTGCCGATAATTCCTATCTTTCTGTTTTTCGTCGCTTCCACAGCAGCCCTGGCTCCGGCGTGGATCACACCGATGATCGGTATGTCCAGATCCCTCTCCACGGTTTCCAGCGCGCAGGCGGTAGCCGTATTGCAGGCAATGACAATGGCCTTTACCTCCTTGGTCCGCAGGAAACGGATGATCTGCCTGGAGTATCGGATTACGGTCTCCTGAGATTTCGTTCCATAGGGAACCCTGGCGGTATCTCCGAAATAGACAAGCCTTTCCTCCGGCATCTGGCGCATAATCTCCCTGGCCACTGTCAGTCCCCCGACACCGGAATCAAATACCCCTATAGGTGCGTTTCTGTCCATATGCCCTCCTTTCCTGCCAGCGGTTATGAGTCGTACCTTACGCGTCCATTTTCGATCAGACGCGTTACAAGCTCCGTCTTATCCACTCCCTCAGCCTCAAAAAGCATCGGGTACATGCTGATGGCAGTAAAGCCTGGGATAGTGTTGATCTCATTAAACACAACCTCTCCCTGCTCTGTCACAAAGAAGTCCACCCTTGCCATTCCGTAGCCGTCTACAGCGGTGAAGATCCTTCTGGCAGTCTCTCTCACCTTCCCGGCTGCGCCTCCTGGCAGCTCCGGATTGACCACTGTTCTGGATTCTTCATTGTAATACTTGGCATCAAAGTCATAGAAGTCGGCGGCCGCCAGGATCTCCCCTACGCCGGAAGCGATGACCTCCCCGTTTCCTCCGCCGAATACGGCGCACTCCACCTCATGGCCCACGATCATTTCCTCTACCAGAATCTTTCTGTCATGCTTTGCCGCCTCTCTCAGACCTCTCTCAAGCTCACTGCGATCTGAGGCCTTGGAAACTCCCCTGGAGGAGCCTGCGTTGGACGGCTTGATAAAGACAGGATAGGGGAAATGCTTTTCCACCCGCTCTGTCACGGATTCCATATGGGAGAGTTCCCCTCTCATAACCGGAACATAGGCTGCCTGGCGCACGCCCAGAGTGTCCGCCACAATCTTTGTATACAGTTTATCCATGGAAACAGCAGAGGCAAGGACTCCGCAGCCCACGTAGGGCAGTCTGGCAAGCTCAAAAAGCCCCTGGATGGTTCCGTCCTCCCCGTAAAGCCCATGGAGAACCGGAAATGCCACATCCACCGGAATCTTCTCCACTCCGTCTTCCCTCACAATAAGTACACATTTCTCCGTGGCATCCGGAGAAAATACCGCCCGCACGGTTCCGTCTCTCCAGCTCTCATCCCGGATAGACTCCACGCTGTCCACATAGAGCCATTTTCCCTCCTCCGTAATCCCCACAATTACCACATCGTATTTTTCTCTGTCTATATGGTTAATTACATTGACAGCGGACATGCACGATACAACATGCTCTGAGGACTGTCCGCCAAACACTACCAGCACCTTTGTTTTCATCTGTCTTTCCTCTCTTTCTCAGTTCTTCTCTATATTCACTGCCGTTTTCCGCGCCAATGCCTGCAGTTTCTCCCACAGGCTCTGCTCTCCGCAGACTGCACTGTCTCTGACGCTCACAGGCGGCAGAGGAGAATGCCCGCTCAGGCTCTCATTCAGTTTATTCTCATACCTGCACGATTTCAACCTTTTTCTAATAAAAACTGTTTAAATTATATCATGCCTGTCAATACTCGGAGAAAACACAGCAGTAAAGGAGTTTGACATGAAAGATTTTTTCCGTTTCCTGAAGCGTTGTTCAGACGCCGGAAGCAATAAATGTATGTACCTCTCACTGGCAGCCGCCTGCCTGGCTGTTTCTCTCACCCTGTACATCAGTGACGCAAGAAAACAGGAGGAGGCAATCGCCTCGTCCGTCGCTCCCCAGGTGCTCCGGTTCCACGTCCTGGCAAACAGTGATTCCAGTAAGGATCAGAAGCTGAAGTTTGGTGTCCGCGATCTGCTGCTCGGGGAAATCCGCCGGGGCTTTTCATCCTCTGAGGGGGGAGAGGGACAGGCCTCAAAGAAGGCCAGGCTGCAGTCCTACATACTCCTCCACAGAGATGAGCTGGAAACACTGGCTGAGTCCTTCCTGGAAGATCAGGGGAAACCGGACCAGGTGCAGATACGTCTGGAAAGTGCCTACTTCCCAACCCGCTTCTACGGCGACATCGTCTTTCCCTGCGGAATCTATGACGCTGTGCGCGTAGTAATCGGAGAGGGCAGCGGCCATAACTGGTGGTGTGTGCTCTATCCTTCTCTCTGTTTTACCCGGGAAGCCTGCGCCGTAGTTCCCCCTGAATCCAGGCAGGAGCTGGAGTGCCTTCTGGACGAAAGTATATTTGAGGAAATATCCGCAGACAGCCGGCTTGTGTTCGGAGAGTCTGCCGGAATTGCCCAGAACGAAAAAAAAGACGGCAAAGAGTGCCTCTCTCCCTGCCAGCTTCCTTCTGCGGATGA